>WGAH01000197.1 GCA_015489145.1 Deltaproteobacteria bacterium | reverse complement strand
CTTTTTCAGGACGACCACCCTCTGCGGGCGCCACTGGCTGGTCACGCCGGAGGGCCACCCGCTGTGGTCGGCGGGGGTCAACGTCGTGAGCCCCACCGGCAGCACCGGCCGCGAGACCGGCGTCGACGAGTACGGCGAGGCGGTGGCGGCGAAGTACGCCGACGAGGCGGCGTGGCCGAGGCCGCCCTGAGCTTGAGCGGCGGCCTCGACCCGGCCGACGGCTTCGCCGCCCTGCACGACCTCCTCGTCGCCGAGGACCTCGACCGGCCCGTGCTGGTGAGCGAGTACGGCTTTCGCGCCGCCGACAGCGGCCTGCCGAACACCTGGCCGCCGATCTACCCCACCTTCGACACGCAGGCCGAGCGCGCCGCCGCCTTCGAGGAGGTCACCGTCGAGCGGCAGGAGACGCCCTGGATCGTCGGCGCCCACTGGTTCCGCTGGATGGACGAGCCGGCCGACGGCCGCTTTGACGGCGAGAACAGCAACTTCGGCCTCGTCGACCTCGAGGACCGGCCCTACGCCGAGCTGACGGAGGCGATGGGCCGCGTCCACCCGCGGGTCTACGAGCACCTCGCCGTGCCCTGAGCCGAGGGCCGGGCGGAACGGTCAGGCGCGCTCCTCGCCGAGCAGCTCGGCGCTGGCCTCGCGCACCTCCTCGCACACCCGCCGCGCCGCCGCCTGCACCTCGGGGCTCATGTGGGCCACCCGGGCCGGGTCGTTGGCGGCGAGGAGGCGGTCGCGGGCGGCGCGCACCTCCTCGGGGCCGGCGCCGGGCTCGAGGCCCAGGACCTCCCAAGGGGACTTCTTGAGCTCCACCACCTTGAGGTGGGGCGGGCGCTCCGGTCGCGGCGGCGGCACGGGCCGGCGGACGCCGCCGGGGCCGACGCGCGGCGGCCGGCCGGCGCGCAGGGCGCGCAGCAGCACCCCGGCGAGCCAGAAGATGCCCAGGACGATGGCGAGACGGACGAGCGCGCCGACCACGCGGCCTCCTGTGGGGGAGCCCCTTCTAATCCGCCACGTCGGGCGCGCTTCCCCCGGCGTCCATCGCCCGGCGCACCGCCCGCACCCGGTCCACGTCCACCGGCCGCCGCCAGTCGCCCCCCTCCTTGAAGAAGGAGCCCACCACCAGGGCCTCGGCGAGGCGGGCCTGCGCGGCGGCCCGCGAGGGGTCGACGCCGCTGCCGACCACCAGGGGCAGGCCGGCGGCGCGGGCGGCCCGCAGGTCGGCCTCCGCGGTGGGCCGGCCGGTCTCCCGCCCGGTGATCACCAGGGCGTCGGCGCCGCAAAAGGCGGTGCCCCGGGCGAGGTCGGCCAGGGGGAGGTCGGCGGTGACCGCGTGGGCGGCGTGCTTCTTCTGCACGTCCGCCCAGATGGCGACCTTCGCCCCCAGCGCCGCCCGGGCCCGGGTGAGCGGCCCGGCGGAGGCGTCGATCCAGCCCTCGTCGGCGACGTGGGCCCAGGCGAATCCCTCCACCCGGATGAACGAGGCCCCGGCGGCCAGCGCCACCCCGAGGGCCTCGCGGTTCGCCGCCGCCAGGACCTGCACGCCGACGGGCGCCCCGAGGCGGGCCACCTCGGCGGTCGCCAGCGCCATCGCCGCCACGGTCTCGGGCTCGACCCGCCCGCGCAGGTAGGGCACGTCGCCCATGTTCTCGACCAGCAGGGCGTCGCAGCCGCCGCGCAGCAGGCGCTCGGCGTCCCGCCGGGCCGCCGCGATCACCGCCGCCATCTCGCCGCCCCAGCCCGGACTGCCCGGAAGCGGCAGCAGGTGGACCATCCCGACCAGGGCGCAGCGCCCCGCCTCCAGCTTCACGGTTCCTCCCCGGCCGGCGGCCCCTCCGGCGCCTCGGCCAGCCGCCAGGCCAGCGCCGCCAGGGCCGCCAGGGCCTCGCGCAGGTCGCCGGGCGCCACCTTGTCGAGGGTGTCCGCCCGGCTGTGGTGGACGTCGAAGTACCGCGTGTCGTCGGGCACCAGGCCGATGGCCGTCGCCCCCTGCCGCGCCAGGGGGCCCACGTCGGCGCCGGCGTGCCCCGCCCGCACCGGCAGGCCCAGGGGCGCGGCCAGCCCCTCGACCCAGGCCCGCTGCGCGTCGGTGCCGCGCACGCTCCAGGCCAGGGGCCAGCCGCCGCCGAGGTCGGTCTCCACCGCGGCGACGACGCGCTCCCCGGCGTGGGCCTCGGCGTAGGCCCGCGCCCCCCGCAGGCCGTTCTCCTCGTTGGTGAACAGCACCGCCCGCACGGTGCGCCGGGGCGGGCGGTCCATGCTCGCGAGAATGCGCATGGCCTCGATGACCTGCACCACGCCCGCGCCGTCGTCCTGCGCGCCCTGCCCCACGTCCCAGCTGTCGAGGTGGGCGGCGATGACGACGATTTCTTCGGGGCGGCCGTCGGGGCCGTCGCGGCCGGGCAGCTCGGCGAGCACGTTGGCGCCGGGCCCGTCGTCGAGGGTGCGCGCCCCGAGGGCGAGGCGCAGCCGCACCTCGCGACCGGACTCGACCAGGCGCGCGATCATCTCGGCGTCCTCGACGGTCACCGCGGCGGCGGGGATCGGCGCCGGCTCCATCGCCCCGGTGTGGGGCGTGTAGAGGCTGCGGGTGGTGCGGGAACGCACCAGCACGGCGACCGCGCCGTGCTCGGCGGCGAGGCGGGCGGAGCGGGTGCGGGCGGCGTTGGTGGCGCCGTAGCCCTTCACCGCCGGCCAGGTCACCGGCATCGGCACGTCCACCAGGGCGATGCGCCCGGCGAGTTCCGGGCCCATGGCGTCGAGGTCGCGCACCACCGCCACCGGCGCCTCCACCCCCTCGGTGCCCACCGTCCCGCCGAGCCCCAGCACCGCCAGGCGCTGCCGCCGGGGGGCGAGCATCTCGAGGGATTCCTCGCCCCGCACCCACCGGGGCACGCGGACCGGCTCGGTCCAGGCCTTCACGCCGGAACCGGCCAGCGCCGCCTCCGCCCAGTCCGTCGCGCGGTCCAGGCCCTCGGAGCCCGACAGGCGGGGACCGATGTCGTCGCACAGCTCGGCGAGCAGGCTCCAGGCGCGCCCGCTGCCCCGGGCCTCGGCGACGATGCGCTCCAGGTCGGGGTCGCCAGCGGTGGAGACGGGGACGTGGGGCGGGCGCACCGAGGCGATCACGACGGCGTCGCCGCCGAAGTCGCCGCCGTCGAGGGCCACCCGCTCGGAGGCCGGGACCGCCGCGCCCCCCGGAGGCGGGGCCGGGCGCGGGCAGGCGACGAGGAGGAGCAGACCGGCGAGGGCGGGGCGCATGGCGGACAGATAGCCCGGCCGCGGGATAGGCGCGGGCCATGCCCGGCCTCCTCCCCCTCGCCACCCTGCTGCTCGCCGCGCCGGCGCGGGCCGCCGGCCTGCACGCCGGCATCCCCCTCGACGCCGTTCCCGGGCTGGCGACGGTGCAGTTCCAGGACAGCGCCGAGGGCTGGACCGCCCAGGTGCCCGGCGGCCTGGTCCGCGTCTACGTCGCCCCCGACGAGGCCCTGGCGCGGGCCTGGGTGGAGCGCATGAAGGCGGTGGGGCGGGTGAAGGGGCCCTACGCCGGCCCGCTGCCGGCCCCGGAGGTCGACGAGGCCTGGGGCGACGGCGACGACACGCTCGTCGTCCGGGACGGCAACCTCGGCGTGATGGTCCAGGCGCGGACCGGCGCCGCGGGCTGGGTGGCGAAACTGCTCGCCGCCGCCGAGCGGGAACCGCGCCCCTGGCCCGCCCCGCCCCGCCTGGTGCCGCGGGGGGACGGCACCTGGACCGTGGAGGCCCCCGCCGGGGCCGCGCAGCTCGCCTGGGAGGGCGGCCGCCGCCTGCCCGGCCCCGCCCTCGTCTTCAGCGAGCCGCCCCGGGCGCTCGTCGCCTGGGACCGCCTCGGCCGGGCCGCCCGGGTCGAGCTGGAGGAAGGCGGCGAACCGGCCGGACCCCGGAAAGGCCGCCCGTAGGCCGCTCGCCAGGCCCGCGCCCGGGGGCTACAATTCGCGCGCCCCACCGGAGCGGAGCCCACCGTGCGAAGCCTGATCCCCGCCCTGTCCCTGTTCGCCCTGGCGTGCAGCGAGTACGACCTCTACCGCGGCCAGGACAAGACCGAGCCCGGCGAGCCCCCGGCCGCCGACACCGCCGCGGAGCCCGGCGAGACGGCCGAGCCCCCGGAAGACACCGCTCCCGAGGTCGGCGACACCTCCACCCCCGAGGTCGACGACACCTACCCGGTGGCCGACGCCGGCCCCGACCAGACGGTCAGCCCCCTCGACACGGTCTGGCTCGACGGGTCCGGCTCCTACGACCCCGGCGGCAACGAGCCCCTGACCTACCAGTGGACGCTGCTGAGCAAGCCGAGCGGCTCCACCGTCGACATCACCTGGTTCGCCGACTGGGAGACCCCCTTCTTCTTCGCCGACCTCGCCGGCGACTACGTGTTCCAGCTCGACGTGACCAACACCCTGGGGCTGAGCGACCCCACCCCCGACACGGTGACGGTCACCGCCGAGCCCAGCGACGGCTTCTACGTGCAGGTCTCCTGGGACACCCCCGACACCGACATCGACCTCCACCTGCTCCGCACCTCGAGCACGCAGATCTTCGACTCGCCCGACGACTGCTGCTTCTGCAACATGTGGCCGAGCTGGTACGCCTCGGGCACCGCCGACGACCCCTCCCTCGACTGGGACGACATCGACGGCTACGGCCCCGAGACGATCACCATCGACTCGCCGGCCGACGGCACCTACCGCATCCTGCTGCACTTCTACGGCGAGAACGGCGACACGAGCTGCGCCGGGCCCTGCCAGACCACGAACATCACCGTCAAGGTCTACAACGCCGGCACCCTGCTCGGCACCTTCACCGGCGTGCTCGACGACGCCGGCGAGGTCTGGGAGGCCGGCACCTTCGAGTGGCCGTCCATGGCGCTGACCGCCGTCGACAACTACACGACGACCACCCGCACCACCTGCTACTGACCGCGGCGCTCAGCGCTCGAGGCAGCGCCGCAGGGCCCGGGCGTACAGCGGCACGTCGGCGGTGCCCGCCAGCTCGCGCACCGAGTGCATGCTCAGCATGGGGGCGCCGACGTCCACCGTGCGGATGCCGAGCTCGGCCGAGGCGATGGGGCCGATGGTGCTGCCGCAGGGCAGGTCGGAGCGGTGGGCGTAGTCCTGGCAGGGCACGCCCTCCTCGGCGCAGGCCAGCCGGAAGAAGGCCGCCCCCTCGGCGTCGGTGGCGTAGCGCAGCTCGGCGTGGGTCTTGACCACCGGCCCGCCGCCGAGGACCGGCTTGTGGCCGGGCTCGTGCAGGTCGGCGTAGTTCGGGTGGACCGCGTGCACCATGTCGGCGCTCACCAGCCAGGACCGCGCCGCGGCGCGGTCGAGGCCGCCGGGGGCGTCGAGGGCGTGGTCGCGCACCGCCCGGGCGAGGACCTGCCGCAGCACCGGGCCGGCGGCCCCCCGGCGGGAGCGGCTGCCGACCTCCTCGTGGTCGAACAGCACGACGACCTGGGTGGCGGCGGCGGGGGCGGCTTCCACCAGGGCGACGACGGCGGCGTAGCAGCTCGCGAGGTTGTCGAGGCGCGGGGCGAACAGGAACTCGCCGTCGAGCCCGCCGACGGCGGGCGGGGCGAGGTCGTGCAGGCCCAGCTCCCAGCCGAGGACGTCGTCGGCCTCCACCCCGAGCTCGCCGGCCAGCCAGGCCGAAAAGCCGTCCCAGTCGCCCAGGCCGAGGATCGGCGGCAGGTTGCGCTGCCGGTCGAGCTTGAGGCCCTGCTCGTTGACCTTGCGGTCGAGGTGGATGGCCACCGTGGGCACCCGGGCCACAGGCTCGTCGTGACGCCAGGTTCGCAGCACCGGATCGCCGTCTTCACCGCGCAGCGCCACCGCGCCGGAGAGGCCGAGGTCGCGGTCGGCCCAGGTCGCGAGGATCAGGCCCCCGTAGGGCTCGACGGCGAGCTGCCGGTAGCCCTCGGCGCCGGCGTCGGGCCGCGGCTTCACCCGCAGGCCCGGCGAGTCGGTGTGGGCGCCGAGAATGCGGAAGCCCGCCTCGGCCGGCGCGGCGGAACCGGCGCGCAGGGCGGCCAGCGCCCCGCCCCGGCGGAGGAAGTAGCCACGCCCGGGGAGGAGGGGCCGCGGCGGGGCGGCCTCGTCGAGTTCCTCGAAGCCGGCCCGGCGCAGCAGCGCGGCGGCGGTCTCGACGGCGTGGAAGGGCGAGGGCGAGGCGGCCACGAAGGCGGCCAGCCCGGCGGCGTCGGCGCGGGTCTTCATCGGCGGGAGCTCCGGGGGGCGACGAGGTCGCGGGCGCCCTCGCGAAAACCGCGAGGCCGGACGCCCGAGGCCTCGGCGAGGGGGGCGGGGTCGGCGAGCTCGTCCTCGTCGGCGGCGGCGACCAGGGCCGGGTCGAAGTCGCGGTCGAGGCGCGCCAGCCGGACGAAGAGGGCCTTGGGAAGGTGCAGCTTGACGACCTTCCGGCCGGCCGTCTCGGCCAGGATGTCGACGATCTCGTCCATCGTGAGGGCGTCGGCCCCGCCGGCGTCGAAGGCGCGGTTCGGCAGCCCCCGGTCGAGGAGCCCGAGGATGGCCCGGGCGAAGTCGACGACGTGGACGGGCTGCCGCCGGTAGCGGCCGTCGCCGATGACCGGCACCACCGGCGAGCGCCGCACGAGGTCGGCGAGCTTGTGGAAGCTCTCGGTGTGGCGGGGTCGGTGGGCGAGGAGGCGCGGGCCGTAGGGGGCGCTCGGGCGCACGATCGCGTAGGGCAGGCCGCTGGCGGCGAGGCGGCGCTCGTCCTCGATGCGGCCGTCGCGGTAGGGCGAGGGGCGCGTCCAGTGGACCACCGTGCTCGAGGCGTAGACCACCGGCAGCCCCAGGGCGAGCACCGTGTCCATCATCGCCCGGTTCTCGGCGGCGGCGGCGGCGGCCGGGTCCCGCGCGCCGGGAACCCGGATCCGCGTGGCGACGTGCACCAGCGCGTCGGCGCCGAGACGCCGGATGCGCCGCACCGCCCGGGGGTTGCGGAGGTCGACCCGCACGGGGGTGACGCCGTTGAGCCCGAGGCGGGTGGCGTGGACCAGCGCCACCACGTCGTGCTCCCGCGCCGCCACCTGGCAGAACCAGGCGCCGACGAAGCTCGATCCCCCCGTCACGACCAGCCGCATCGCCTCCTCCCCGTCCCCCCTAACCGCGCGCCGGGGACGGGGCGCGAACCTCAGGCGACGCGGCCGGACGCCTCCTCGACGAGGTGCTCCGGGGGGTCCGGGGCGTCGGTGGGCGCCAGGCCGAGGGGCAGCCCGGGCTCCGGCGCCAGGGCCACCACCAGCGCCGTCGCATCGTCGTCCACCCCGAGGCGGGCCGCCTCGGCCACCAGCTCGGCGGCGGCGCGCTCCGGGTCCTCGGTGCGAAGCCAGCAGGCGGCGATGGCCTCGGCCGGGAGGACGCCGCTCACGCCGTCCGTCAGCAGGAAGATCACGTCGCCGGGGCGCACCGGCTCCTCCGTGACCCGGGTGACCTGCGCCACCCGCGGTCCCATGCCGAGGTAGCCCTCCAGGCGCCCCCCGCCGGCCTGCCCGCCCAGCCGCCGCAGCTCGCCGCCGCGCAGGAGGAACACCGGCGAGTCGCCGACGGTCACCACGTCCACCGTCCCCGGCCGCAGCAGGGCGGTGGCGAGGGTGCAGGCCACGCCCCGCCCCTCGCCGCGCAGCTCCCAGTCGATCTCGGCGAGGAGCCCCACGAGGTCGGTGACCGTGGGCGTGCGCCCGTCGTCGAGGACCTGCCCGAGGCGCTCGCAGGTCAGCGCGCTGGCCCGGTCGCCCGCCCCGGCGGTGCTGATGCCGTCGCTCACGGCGAACAGCCAGGCGCCCCGGGAGCCGTCGCCGCCGTGGATGCACCAGGCGTCCTCGTTGCGGTCGTGCAGGGGGCCCTTGCGCGTGGCGGCCCCCGACAGAACCCGAAATGCGGGGCGGGGCGGTGGGGTCAGCATCGACGACGGCGAACCAGGGACAGGAGGCCGACCAGCAACAGCCAGGCCGACGAGGAACGGCCGGTCGAGCCCTGGGCGCAGCCGCAGCCGCCGACCTCGGACTCGATGACCTGGGTGGACCCGTCATCGGACGGCCCGTCCGGTTCTTCAGCCGCGACCCCCTGGCCGGTGACCGTGACCTCGTAGACCGGGTCGTCGGGGTCGTTGCTCTCGAAGACGATCGTCGCCTCGAAGTCGCCCTCGGCCCCCGGGGCGAAGGTGACGACCACCCCGTCCTCCTGCCCGGGAGCGGCGTAGAAGTAGTCCGGGTAGACCGAGAACCAGTCGGAACCGAGCACCCCGGTGACGCCCTCGAGGTAGAGCGCCCCCTCGTTGGCCAGCGGGAGCTGGAGGTTGGCGAGGCCGCCGACCTCCACCGGGCCGAAGTCGTAGGCGTCGACCTCGGGCACGAGCACCGGCAGGGGGAACTCGAGCTCGACGGGGTCGAAGGCCTCCGAGACCTGGTCGGAGGCCAGCGCGATGGGGATGTCGAAGCTCGCGAGCTCGACGCAGCCGAACACGTCGACGCAGACCGAGGCCGACGGCGTGATCACCAGGGACAGCTCGCTGGACCAGCTCCCGGTGTAGACCGAGGTCGTGTCGACCACCGGCTCGTCGGGGGGCACGTCCACCGGGAACGGCGCGAGCTCGGCGGTGTCCACCGCGTCGCCCACCTGCCAGGAGACGCCGGTGAAGCTCGTCGTGGAGGCGGGGTGGACGCTGGCCTCGAAGACGAGGCTCACGCCGGTGAACACGGTGTAGTCGTAGGTGATCAGCTCGTCGTCGGCCCCCTCGAAGTCCACCGTGGCGACGTCGGGGTCGGCGCCGTCGAGGAGGAAGGGGTCGAAGGTGCCGGCGGCGGTGACGGTGATGCCCCGGCGGTCGATCTCGGACTCCCACTCGTAGCCGTACACGTCGAAGCGCACCGAGGTGACGGCCTCGAGGGCGGCGTCCTGGGCGAGGGTGCCCGTGCCCGGCTCGCCGACGTGGACGAGGGTGAGCGCGTCGGGCCAGCCCAGCTCGCCGTGGCCTTCCATCCGCACGTCGGCGCCGCCGCTGGCCTCGATCTGGAAGCGCACCGAGATCGCGCTGTCGGCCGGCATCCAGTCGGTGTCGTACTCGGCGTCGGTGAACAGGTCGACGCCGTGCTCCAGGACGAAGGCCTGGTCTTCCGAGGCGTGCGGATCGCCCGCCTGGGCGGCCAGGGAGATGAACGAGAGGATCCACACGGGGCGCTCCGACCGACCCCACCAGCCTACTCCAGCCAGAGGGGGGCCGTCGAGGGCGGCGTCAGCGGGCGGACACCGGTCGGCTGGCGGTCCGGCGCGGGCGCGCGAACAGCTCGGCGGCGCTCCACACGAGGTCGGGGGTCCAGCCGGCGGCCTCCAGGGCCGGCTCGACGTCGAAACGGTCCCCCACGACCACCCACACCACCTCGTCCGAGGCGGTGAGGCGGCGGGCGGCCTCCCGCACCGCCTCGGCGCTCACCTCGGCGTAGCGGCGCTGCTGGTCCCGGGCCCAGGTCGCCGGGCGGCCGTAGGCCTCGGCGACGCCGAGCTGGAAGGCCAGGCTCTCCAGGGAGCCGAGGGCGGCGGCCCCCTGGAGGAACATCGCCCGGCGGGCGGCCTCGACCTCGGCGTCCTCGGGGGGGCGCTTCGCCAGGGCCCAGAGTTCCCCGTGCATCGCGTCGAGGGCCTCGCCGACGGCCCCCGGCGCCACGGTGGTCGTGACCTGCCAGCGCCCGTGCCCCGGCCACACGCGCAGGCGCCCGTCCACCCCGTAGGCGAGGCCGAGGCGCTCCCGCAGGAGGAGGTTGAGGCGGCTGCCGAAGGCGCCGGCCCACAGCTCGGCGAGGAGCTCCACCGCCGGGAGCTCGGGGGTGAAGGCCCCCGGGGCGGGCATGTCGAGGGCGAGGGCGGCGACGGTCAGGCCCGGCAGGTCCACCAGGATCACCCGCGGCCCCCGCGGAGGCGGCGGCGGCAGCTCCGGCGGCCCCGCGGTGCCGGGCAGGCCGGACCAGGCCTCCTCGAGGGCGGGGCGCACCGTCTCCCAGGTCGTGTCGCCCACCACCAGGATCGAGGGCGCCCCCCGGGCCAGGATCGCCCGGTGGGCCCGGCGCAGGTCGCCCCGCCCGACGCGCCGGAAGTCCCGCGCCCGGTCCACCCGGGCCAGGGGGTGCCCCGGTGGGTAGACCGCCCGGGCGAGGGCGGCGGAGAGGACGGCGGCGCCGTGCTCCTCGGCGTGGCGGTGGCTGTCGGTGGCGCGGCGGCGGGCCCGGACCAGGTCCCGGCGGCGGAGGGCGGGGTCGCGGAAGGCCCGGGCCACCAGCGCCACCGCCTCGCCCTCGGTGCCGGCGAGGGTCTCGACGTCGGCCCAGGCCCGCATGGCGCCGACGCCGAGGCGGGCCTCCGCCCCCAGCTCCCCGAGGGCCGCCCGCCAGGCCGCCGGGTCCTCGCCCCGGGGTCCCTCGCCCAGCACGGCGCCGAGGACGCGGGCCGCCGCCGGGTCGCCGGCGCAGCTCAGCCAGCCGCAGCCGAGCGAGACCTCCACGCGCACCAGGGGAAGGTCGTGGCGCTCCACCACCCAGACCGGGGTGCCGTCGGCGAGGTGGTGGACCGCCGGCACGGGCACCGGCGCCGGGCCGGGGGGCTCCACCGGGGGCGGCACCGCGCCCCAGCCCGGCGGCAGCGCGGCCTCGACGGCGGGGGCGGCCTCGGCCGGCGCCGACCGCGCGGGCCCCGCCAGGCCGGCGGCGAGCAGGAGGAGGGCCCGGCGCCTCACGGGATCTCCAGCTCGACGGCGTCGCGGAGCGGCGGCCGGTCGGGAGCGATCACCGCCACCAGGGCGCGGCGATCCGGGTCGAGGTAGCGGGCCGCCACCCGCGCCAGGTCGGCGGGGGTGACCGCCAGGTGTCGGCGCAGCTCCTCGGCCGCGCAGTCCGGCGAACGGCCCGCCAGGGCGCACTCGGCCACCGCCGCCGCCTGGGACTCCAGGGGCTCCATCGCCCGCAGCGCCCAGCCCTGCCAGCGCCGGCGGCCGACGCGGACCTCCGCCTCGGTCGGGGGGCGGCGGGCGAGCTCGGCGAGGCGCCGGTCGAGGAGGCGGGCGAGGCGGTCGGGGGAGAGCCGGGGCGCGTGGGCCTCGACGACGAACAGGCCGCCGAGGCGGTCGTTGTCGGTCCAGGCCCGCACCCGGTCGACCCGGCGCCCCAGGAGCTCCCGGTCGAGGCGGCCGTCGCGGCCCGAGGCGAGCACCCCGGCCAGCAGGTCGAGGGGCGCCTCGTCGGGGTGGCCCCGGGGCACCGTCGGCCAGGCGGCGTAGAGGGTGACGCCCTCGCCCGCCCCGGTGATCATCGCCCGGGGCACCGCCGCCCGCTCCACCGGAGGCACCTCCGCCCGGTCCGGCGCGGGCCCCGCCGGCACCGGCCCGAACCACCGGCGCGCCGCCGCCAGCGCCTCCTCGGCGTCCACGTCGCCCGCCACCACGAGCACCGCGTTGCCCGGCCCGTACCAGCGGCGGTGGAAGTCGAGGACCGCGGCCCGGTCCAGGCGCGCCACGTCCGCCTTCGCGCCGTCCACCGGCCGGTGGTAGGGGTGGCCGGGGGGAAAGACCGCCGCGTTGATCGCGGCGAAGTCCATGCCGTGCGCGGTGGCCTCGGCCTCGGCCCGCTCCCGGGCCACCACCCGGCGCTGCACCGCCACCGCCCGGTCGTCGACGCCGGCGTCGAGCCAGCCCATGCGGTCGGCCTCGAGGAACAGCGCCAGGTCGAGGGCGCCCCGGGGCGCCGTCACGGTGAAGGCCGTGGCGTCGTGGTCGGTCCAGGCGTTGTTCTCGGCGCCCGCTTCCCCGAGCCAGCGGTCGTAGGCCCCGCTCGGGGCCCGGGCGCTGCCGGAGCTGGCGAGGTGCTCGAGGAGGTGCGCGACCCCGTTGGCCTCCGGCGGCTCGTCGGCCGAGCCCACCGCGTAGCGCAGCTCCAGGGCCACCAGGGGGGCGTCGTGGTCCTCGTGGACGAACACCCGCAGCCCGTTGGCGAGGCGGGCGGCGCGCACCTCCAGGTCGATCGCCCCGGCGGCGGCCGCGTCGAGGTCCGGGGCGGGCTCCGCGCCCCCGGCCGCGGGCGTGGCCGGGCCGAGGCCGACGAGGAGGAGCAGCCTGGGAACCCACCCGCGCACGCCGTCCTTCACCTCCCTTCCGTCCGGGGCTATCCCACCCGTCGACAGCACGCGGGTGGGGTTCGGGCTGCGCGCCCCGACCCGCGAGGATAGCGACAGCCGTCACCCCGGCGGGGCGCCGCAGCATCCGCCGGGCACCGGAGTGGGCATGGACCTCCTCGAGCTGCTCGCGGCCGGCCGGGTCGACGAGTTCAACGAGCGTCGCGGCCGGCGGGGCGTTCTCGACTTCTTCGCCGCCGACCTCGCCGGGGCGAAGGCGCCCGGCGCCGACCTGTCCGGCGCCAACCTGGAAAAGGCCGACCTCACCGGCGCCGACTTCAGCGACGGCGTCTTCGTGAAGGCGAACCTGTCCGGGGCCGACCTCAGCGAGGCCCGCCTCGACAACGCGATGGGCATCCGCCTGTCGCTGCGCGAGGCCTGGCTCGGCGACGCCTCCCTGGTCGAGGCCGACCTGAGCGCCGCCGACCTCACCGAGGCCGAGGCCCCCGGCGCCCGCTTCCGCTCGGCGACCCTCCGGGGGGCGCGCCTCAAGCGGGCCGACCTGAGCAAGGCCGACCTCGCCGGGGCCGATCTCGCCGAGGCCCGCCTGTCGAAGGCGGTGCTCGCCGGGGCCGACCTCTCCCAGGCGATCCTGCAGGAGGCGGATCTCGCGGGGGCCAACCTCTCCGGCGCGAAGCTCGGGGGGGCGGACCTCTCCCGGGCCCGCCTCGCCGGGGCCGACCTCAGCGGCGCCGACCTCACCGGGGCCAACCTCTCGCACGCCGACCTCACCGGCGCCACCCTCACCGGCGCCGTGCTGACCGAGGCCACCCTGCGCCGGGCCGACCTCACCGACGCCATCCTCGAGGGCGCCGACCTGTCCGCGGCCGACACCACCGAGGCCCAGTTCGACGCCGAGGCCGTCACCCCCGACGCTCCCGCGGTCCCCGAGGTGGTCTTCGTCGAGGACCCCCTCGTCGCCGCCACCTCCCGGCGGGTCGCGGTGGCCTGGGAAAACCCCGCCGCCGGCGGCACCAGCCGGCTCTGCGTCGTCGTCGGCCACGCGACCGAGGACCACCTCGGTCCGGTGCGGGCGGTCCCGGTCCCGGCCGACCTCGTCGTCGCCCGCGCCCTCGTCGCCCGCCCGGACGGCGACTTCCTCCTCGCCTGCCTCGTGCAGCGCCCGGGCGGGGTGGTCGCGAGCGCCTGGCGCATCGACGAGGACGGCGCGCTCCACCCGGCGCTGTCCGCCCGCCTCCCCTACACC
>WGAH01000196.1 GCA_015489145.1 Deltaproteobacteria bacterium | reverse complement strand
CCCGCTCCACCACCCGCACCGCCGGGTCGAGCTTGTGGATCTCGGCGGCGTAGGTGCCCGAGGCCACCGTGCGCGCCGTGGCGAGCACCCCCACCCGCCGCGCCCCGGTCGCCACCGCCAGCTCGGCGCCGGGGATCGTCACCCCGAGCACCCTCCGGTCGCCCTCGGGCGGGCAGTAGCGGCGCTGGAGGTGGCGGAGCGCCACGCAGCTCACGGTGTTGCAGGCGACGACCACCACCCGCGCCCCCTCGTCGAACAGGCGCTCCACCGCCTGCTCGGCGAAGTCGAGGATCGTGTGCACGTCCCGCCCGCCGTAGGGCGCCCGCCCCGAGTCGCCGAGGTAGACGAAGTCGCGGTCGGGCAGCCGCGCCCGCAGGTGGGCGAGCACCGCGAGGCCGCCGTAGCCCGAATCGTAGACGCCGATCACGCCGCTCGGGGTAGCACGGCGGCGAGTCGGGCTCCAACCGGCACCGCCGGGTAGCATGATGGGGTGTCGAGGAGGTACGAGATGCGCGCGGCGGCGATGGCGATCCTGGTGCTGGCGGCCTGTGGCGGGGGAGACGAGGCGGGCGACACCGGGGGCGCCCCGGCGATCACCCTCCGCATCGACCTGCCCCACGACGGGGCCTGGTACGACGAGGGCGAGCCCGTGGACTTCGCGGTGAGCGCCTGGCGGCCCGACGGCAGCGAGGCCGAGGTGACCGCCGCCACCTGGACCCTCACCGACGGCGCCCGGACCGAGTGGAGCGCCGAGGGCGTCTCGTTCACCGCCACCGACCTGCCGCCCGGCGACCTCGAGATCACCTGCACCGCCGAGGCCGAGGGCCAGGACCTCGAAGCCACGGTGAACATCCAGGTCTGGGCCACCAGCGGCTGAGGCGCCCCGGCGGTTCAGGCCCGCAGCAGCACCACCTCGTAGCCGCTCAGGTCGAAGCGACCGGCGCGCGGGTGGAGCCGTTCGAGGGTGGCGCGCAGCAGGGGTGGCGGCCGGTGGACCCCGCCCCAGGGCCGCAGCCGCGCCACGCGCATCCCCGAGCCGGCGAAGGCCGCGCGGTAGTCGGCGTCGAACAGCCGGTTGATCCGCGGCGACCGGAAGACCTCCCAGGCGATCCGCCCGGCGCGCTCGCCGTGTCCGAGGGCGAGGAAGGCCGCGAGGCGCCCCTCGTCGAGCACCAGGTGGCTCCAGGGCGGCACCACCGGGTCGTGGAAGCTCAGGGGGTCGTCGGGGTCGGCCACCTTGAGGTGGTGTCCGTCCCGGCTCGCCCAGGTGGGCGAGAACCGCGAGAAGACCGCGCCTCCCGGGCGCAGCACCCGGCGCATCTCGGCGAGGGCGGCGGGCAGGTCGGGCAGGTGCTCGAAGGCGCAGGAGGAGAACACCACGTCCACGCTGGCGTCGGGCAGGGGCAGGGCGGCGGCGTCGCCGGCGATCACGACCCGGCCGCCGTCGTCGCTCTCCTCCGGGGTGGCCGCCGGGTCCACCGACACCCAGCTCCGCGCCCCGGTGGTCCGCACCGCCGCCTCCGGCAGGGCGCCCCCCACCTCCAGCACCGCCCGGTCGCGAAGCCCCACCGCCGCCTCGGCCGCTTCCAGGCCGGCGAGCACCCAGCGCTCGAGGTTGTCCGGCCCGGTGCGAACGCCCCGCAGCCACCGGCGCGGCGGCCCCCGCCGCTCCACCTCGGCCCGGGTGGCGGCCAGGTTGGCGGCGACGGTGGAGTCCTCGGGGTTCAGGCGGGCGGCCGCCTCGAAGCATCCGAGGGCCGCCTCGGCGTCGCCGGCGGCCTGGCGCAGCACGCCGAGGTCGTTGAGCAGCACGGCGCGGTGGCCCGGGGGACCCTCGGCGGCGAGGCCGGCGATGGCGAGGATCGTCGCCAGCTCCGCCTCGCCCCGGCGGGCCAGGTCCTCGATCCGCGCGACGAGACCGACGAGATCGCCGGTGTCCTCTCCCGTGGTGCCGTCGGTTCGCAGCGCCTCCATCGCCCGCCCTCCTCGGGGGCGGACGCGCGAAGCCCCGCGACCGCCCGGGTGAATCCACCCATCGGCCGCGGGGCGCGGGGCTGAAGGCCGCTACCAGGCGTGCAGGACGCGCAGGTAGTTCGCCCGCTCGTAGGCCTCGGGCTCCGGCGAGCGCTCGAGGCTCATCGAGCCGCACATCTGCCGGACGCTCTCGTACTCGTGCTCCTCCATCCACGCGCGAATGTCCCGGAGCACGGTGGCGACGTGGTCGGGCCCGTTCTGGAGCAGCGCCGAGGCCATCTGGCAGGTGCTCGCGCCGGCCATGATCGCCTTGATCGCGTCGGTGGCGGTGTGGATGCCGCCGGTGACCGCCATGTCGGCCTCGATGCGCCCGAAGCAGGCGGCGACCCACAGCAGGCGCAGGCGCAGGGTGCCCGAGGTGGACAGGTGCAGGCGCGGCTGCACGTCGAGCTCCTCGATGTCGATGTCGGGCAGGTACAGCCGGTTGAACAGCACCAGCCCGTCGGCGCCGGCCTCGTCCATCTTGCGCGCCATGTGCACCGGCGAGCTGTGGAAGAAGGTGAGCTTGACCGCCACCGGCAGGTCCACCTGCTTCTTCACCTCGGTCACCACGTCGCGGTAGCGCTGCTCGACGCTGACCGGGTCCTCGCTGCCGTCGAGGGGGAGGTGGTAGAGGTTCAGCTCGATGCCGTCGGCGCCGGCCTGCTCCATCAGCTTCGCGTAGCGGGTCCACCGGCCGCCGTGGGTGCCGTTGAGGGAGGCGATGACGGGCACGTCCACCGCCTCCTTGATCGCGCGGACCTTCTCGAGGTACTCGTCGGGGCCCAGGGCGAAGTCGGTGGGCTCGGCCACGAACGAGGTCGCCTCGGCGAAGCTCTCCTCGTGGGCCGCGAAGGACGCGAGCTCCTGCTGCTCGCGGAGCACCTGCTCCATGAACAGCGAGCGCATCACGATGGCCGCGGCGCCCGCGTCCTCCAGGCGACGGCAGTTGTCGACGTCATCGGTGAGCGGGCTCGCGCCCGGCACGATGGGGTTGGCGAGCTCGAGGCCCATGAAGGTGGTCGTGAGGTCCATCGTGCCCTCCTACTTGTTCTCGTCGGCGCCGTGGCGCGCGAGGTACTGGTACATCTCGAAGCGGCGGGCGACGTCCTCCTCGGCCAGCGCGAGGAGCTTGTCGGCCCGGTCCTTGTCGGCGCGGCGGAGCATCCCGAAGCGCGCCTCCTGGTAGGCGAAGTCGCGGAGCGGGATGCGCGGCGGCCGGCTGTCGAGCTGGAGCTGCGGGGTGGCGCCGGGGCGGAAGCGGTACAGCGGCCAGAACCCGCTGTCCACCGCGCGCTTCTGCTGCTCGATGCCGTGGGCCAGGTCGTAGCCGTGGGCGATGCAGTGGCTGTAGGCGACGATGAGGCTCGGCCCGCGGTGCGCCTCGGCCTCGGCGAGGGCCTGGACGGTGTGCGTGTCCTTGGCGCCGAAGGCCACCTGCGCCACGTAGGCGGTGCCGTAGGCCATCGCGAGCATCCCGAGGTCCTTCTTGCTCACCGGCTTGCCCGCGGCGGCGAACTTGGCGACCGCCGCCCGCGGCGTGGCCTTGGAGGCCTGGCCGCCGGTGTTCGAGTAGACCTGCGTGTCCATCACGAGGATGTTGATGTCGCGGTCGCTGGCGAGCACGTGGTCGAGGCCGCCGTAGCCGATGTCGTAGGCCCATCCGTCGCCGCCGACCAGCCACACCGACTTGCGGACGAGGTAGTCGGCGATGCGGGCGAGCTGCCCGGCCTCGGGGCGGTCGATCCCGCCGAGGCGCTTGACGAGGAGGGCCACCCGCTCGCGCTGGGCGGCGATGTCGGCGTCGGTCTCCTGCGGCGCGTCGAGGATGGCGCCGACGAGGCTGCCGCCGAGCTCGCCGGCCAGCTCCCGCAGCAGCCGCCGGGCGGTGGCGGTCACCTGGTCGACGGCGAGGCGGAAGCCGAAGCCGAACTCGGCGTTGTCCTCGAACAGCGAGTTCGACCACGCCGGGCCGCGGCCGTCGGCGTTGACCGTGTAGGGCGTGGTCGGCAGGTTGCCGCCGTAGATCGACGAGCAGCCCGTCGCGTTGGCGATGAGCAGGCGGTCGCCGAAGAGCTGGGTGAGCAGCTTGATGTAGGGCGTCTCCCCGCAGCCGGCGCAGGCGCCGGAGAACTCGAAGAGCGGCTCGCGGAGCTGCGAGTGCTTGGCGTTGGTGCGGAGCTTCTCGGGGGTCTTCCACGCGAGCTTCTCGAAGAAGGCCCAGTTGGTGTTCTCGCGCTCGCGGTGATCGACGAGGGGCGCCATGTCCAGCGCCTTGTGCCGCGGGTTGGACTTGTCCTTGGCCGGGCAGACCCGCGCGCACTGGGTGCAGCCGGTGCAGTCGTCCGGCGAGACCTGCACGGTGAAGGCCAGGCCCTTGAGGTCGGCCTTGCCGGGCATGTGCTGCCAGCCCTCGGGGGCCTCGGCGAGCTCGGCCTCGTCGTAGGTCTTGACGCGAATCGCCGCGTGGGGGCAGACGAGCGCGCACTTGTTGCACTGGATGCAGAGGTCCGGGTCCCAGATCGGGATCTCCTGCGCGATGGAGCGCTTCTCCCAGCGGGTCGTGCCGGCGGGCCAGGTGCCGTCCGGCGGGAACGCGCTCACCGGCAGCCGGTCGCCCTGCCGGGCCATGATCGTGGCGGTGACCTTCTGGACGAAGTCCGGCGCCTCGTCGCTGACGACGGGCGGCCGCGTCCACGAGGCGGTGATGCGGTCGGGCACGGCGACCTCGTGGAGGTGGGCGAGCGCGCTGTCCACCGCCTTGAAGTTCATCTCGACGAGGTCCTCGCCCTTGGCGCCGTAGGTCTTGCGAATCGCCTGCTTGATCTGGGCGATGGCCTGGTCGCGCGGCAGCACCCCCGAGATCGCGAAGTAGCAGGTCTGCATGATCGTGTTGATGCGCCCGCCCATGCCGGCGTCCCGGGCGACCCTGTAGGCGTCGATCACGTAGAAGCGCAGCTTCTTGCGGAGGATGCCCTCCTGGACCTCGCGGGGGAGGTGGTCCCAGACCTCGTCGGGCCCGTAGATGCTGTTGAGCAGGAAGGTCCCGCCCTCCTCGGCCGCTTCGAGCACGTCGATCTTCTCGAGGAAGACCCACTGGTGGCAGGCGACGAACTGCGCCCGGCGCACGAGGTAGGCCGAGCGGATCGGCCGCGGGCCGAAGCGCAGGTGGCTGACGGTGATCGCCCCGGACTTCTTGGAGTCGTAGACGAAGTAGCCCTGGGCGTGGAAGTCGGTCTCCTCGCCGATGATCTTGATCGTGTTCTTGTTGGCGCCGACGGTGCCGTCGGAGCCGAGGCCGTAGAAGATCGCCCGCTTCACGTCGGGGGGCTCGATGTCGAGATCCTCGTCCCAGTCGAGGGAACGGTGGGTCACGTCGTCGATGATGCCGACGGTGAAGTGGTTCTTGGGGGCCTCCGCCTCCGCGTTGTCGAAGACGCCGCGAATCATGGCGGGGGTGAACTCCTTGCTGCTCAGGCCGTAGCGACCGCCGAGCACCCGGGGCATCCGGTCGAGGCGGCCGGCGCCGTGGGCCTCGGTGAGCGCGGCGAGCACGTCGAGGTAGAGGGGCTCGCCGCCGGCGCCGGGCTCCTTGGTGCGGTCGAGGACGACGACGTTGCGGGCGGTGGCGGGCAGGGCCGCGACGAGGTGCTCGAGCGAGAAGGGCCGGTACAGGCGCACCTTGATGACGCCCACCTTCCGGCCCTGGCCGACGAGCCAGTCCACCGTCTCGTGGGCCGTCTCGGCGCCGGAGCCCATGAGCACCAGCACCGTCTCGGCCTCGGGGTGGCCGACGTAGTCGAACAGGCGGTAGCGCCGCCCGGTGAGCTCGGCGAAGCGGTCCATCGTCTTCTGGACCACGTCCGGGGCGCGGTCGTAGAAGGGGTTGATCGCCTCGCGGCTCTGGAAGAACACGTCGGGGTTCTGGGCGGTGCCGCGAATGAAGGGGCGCTCGGGGTTCAGGGCCCGCTGCCGGTGCGCCTCGACGAGGTCGAGGTCGATCATCGCCCGCATCTGCTCGTCGCTGAGCATGACGGTCTTGCTGACCTCGTGCGAGGTGCGGAAGCCGTCGAAGAAGTGGATGAAGGGAACGCGCGCCTCGAGGGTGGCGGCCTGGGCGATGAGCGCGAAGTCGTGGGCCTCCTGCACGCTGCCCGACGCGAGCATGGCCATGCCGGTCTGGCGGGCGGCCATCACGTCGCTGTGGTCGCCGAAGATGCTGAGGGCGTGGGTGGCGATGGTGCGGGCCGCGACGTGGATGACGCCGCTCGTCAGCTCGCCGGCGATCTTGTAGAGGTTGGGGATCATGAGCAGGAGGCCCTGCGAGGCCGTGAAGGTGGTCGTCAGCGCGCCGGCCTGCAGCGCGCCGTGGACCGCGCCGGCGGCGCCGCCCTCGGACTGCATCTCGACCACCTGCGGCACGTCCCCCCACAGGTTCGGGTGGTTGCGGGCCGACCAGGCGTCGGCGTGCTCGCCCATCGGGCTCGCGGGGGTGATCGGGTAGATCGCGATCACCTCGTTGGTGCGGTAGGCCACGTGGGCCGTCGCCTGGTTGGCGTCCCAGGTGATCATCCGGGTCTCGGACATCGGTTCCTCCTGCTCGCGGGTCGGGCCCGCTCTGCGCGAGCCTCCCCCGTAGCCGGATCGGGCCGAGCGCGCGACGTGCCGCCCGCCGCCCCCGAGCCGCCTCCTCCGGGGGGGAAGCCCGGGAAGATCGCGGGCTCATCGCCAGCCAACGCCGGGATTCGTCCGCCGGTCGACACCCGTGACTCGGATCAGGGTCACTTGGGTTTCCGCGCCGGCCGCTACATCACGCCGTACTCGTAGGCCTGCGGCAGCGTGTTCTCGGGCGGGCGGGTCCACCAGAGCAGCAGCGCGACGGCGGCGACGACGAGGGCCGCGCCGAGGATCCACCACCAGGCCTCGCGGGGCACGGCGGGGCCCTCAGTCGCGGCGGCGCAGGCCGAGGAGGGTGAGCAGGCCGAGCATCATGCCCAGGCGCCCGCGCCAGAGGCCGACGGCGAGGCCGGCGTTGGAGCAGCTCGTGCCCTCGCAGCCGCCGCAGCCGGCGTCGCCCGAGGTGGAGCAGCCGACGAGGTCCTCGAAGGAGATGTCGCTGCCGCCGCCGTCGCAGCCGAGGCCCGAGCTGGAGCAGGCGGGGATCTCGAGCGGTTCGACCCGGGAGTCGTCCAGGAGCACGAACCCGCCCTGCCACTGGCCGTCGTCGGTCGGCAGCCACACCAGCGCGCCGAGGCGCAGGCCCATCATGTCGGGCAGGTCCACGCTCGGCAGGGCGTCGGCGGGGATCAGCCCCGACAGCGCCGTGTCGACGAGGGTGCGGAGGCCGGCGCTGTAGCCCGGGCGCAGCAGGTCGGAGTAGACCTCGACCATCTCGAGGTCGTCGCCGGAGAAGTCCAGGGCGGTGGCGATGCGCTGCCCGCCGGCCGGGGCGCCGGTGTCGGCGCCGGCGGTGTCGGCGGGGCCGGTGTCGCCGGCGCCCGTGTCGCCGGCGAAGGTCGCGTCCTCGAGGGCCACGTCCACGCCGATCTCGGCGGCGGCCTCCACCTCGAAGATGCGGCTGTCGCGGTCGTCGAGGCGGGCGAGCAGGGGCAGGCCCAGGCCGGCGATGTCGACCCGGAAGGGCGGGCCGTCCTCGGCCCAGACCGCCACCGGCGGCTCGGCGGGCACGGTGCGGAGGCTCAGGGGTTGCTCCTCGGGGAACAGCGCGGCGAAGTCCTCGCCGATCATGCCGCCCAGCGTGTCGGTCGTGACCTCGCCGCCCATGAGCGCGCCGACGTCCTGGCACAGCAGGCCGCTGGCCCACAGCGTGTAGAGCAGGTGATCGGCGAAGTCCTTGCCCACGTAGAGCGCCGCGTCGGGCTCGAGGCTGGTGTCGCCGGCGGTGCTGCCGAAGTCCGGCCAGCCGCCGGGGCCCAGGTCGCTTCCGGCGCTGCTGTCGACGCAGTCCGACAGGGTGTCGGTGTCGACCAGCGCCCCGAGGCCCAGGATGACGCCGTCGGTGTCGACCGAGACCAGGGTGGGGTAGAGCGACAGGCTCACCTCGGCGTCGCCGAGGCCGAAGCTCGTGTCGATGTCGAGGCTGTTGAGGGCGTCCTCCAGCGACTGCTCGATGCTCGGGCCGGCGTCGGCGAGGGACGGCTCCACCATGCCGAGGATGAGGTTGGTGATCGCCTCCTCGTCCTGGCCGAGCATGGTCCCGACGGCGCTGGCGGCGGTGCAGTTGTCCAGCGGGTTGGTGATCGGCGAGATCGCCAGCTCGGGGCCCTCCACGGTCACGTCGAAGGCGCCGTCCGCCTCGGCGATGCTGATCGCCAGCGAGGCGCTGAAGGCGGTGGTCGGGAGCTGGAGGTCGCAGGTGTCGTCGAGGTCGGTGAGCACCGAGCAGTCGCCGCTGACGAGCAGGGTGGAGGCCGTCGAGCTGAGGGTGCCGTACAGGTCGAGCTGGATGCGGCCGTCGGCGGCGCGGGTCTGCACGCTGTCCACGCTGATGAGGACGTCCATCGCGCCGAGCTCGTAGGAAAGGGGCACCGCGTCGTCGGCGCTGCACGCGTAGGTCCCGGCGAGGTCCTCGACGGGGATGCGCTCGGGCACGAGCTTCGCGACGACCTGCCCGGCGTGGTCCAGGCCGCGCTCGGTGATGTGCAGGGCCAGCGCCTCGTCGATGGGATCGCCGATGGCGGCGGCGCGGGCCGGGGCGAGGGCGAGGAGGACGGCGGACAGGGCGAGCATTCCGGCTCCCGGGGGAGGGGGACGAGGCTGGAGTATAGACGCCTGGCGCTCCGGGCGCCGGCCGGAGGCCCGGATAGGGGCCGGGCGGAGGTGTTTCGTGAAGACATTCGGCGTGCTCACCGCCCAGAACGAACTCGTCCGCCCCGAGGACGCCCTGCCCGGCCGCGACCGCCCCATCGAGACCGCCGAGCGCCACGCCGTCCTCGGCACCCCCCTGCGCGGCCCCTGGCCCGACGCCTGGCGCCTCGCCACCTTCGGCATGGGCTGCTTCTGGGGGGCGGAGGAGCTGTTCTGGAAGACGCCGGGGGTGCGCTGCACCGTGGCCGGCTACGCCGGCGGCTACACCCCGAACCCGACCTACACCGAGGTGTGCAGCGGGCTCACCGGCCACGCCGAGGTGGTGCGCGTGGTCTACGACCCGGCCGAGGTCGGCTACGAGACCCTCCTGCGCCTGTTCTGGGAGAACCACGACCCCACCCAGGTCATGCGCCAGGGGGCCGACATCGGCAGCCAGTACCGCTCGATCATCCTCGTGCACGACGCCGAGCAGCGCGCCGCCGCCCTCGCCAGCCGCGACGCCTACCAGCGCGCGCTCACGGCCGCCGGAAAGGGGCGCATCGCCACGCAAATCGTCGAGGCCGGCCGCTTCTACCACGCCGAGGCCTACCACCAGCAGTACCTGCACCACAATCCCGGCGGCTACTGCGGGCTCGTCCGCACCGGCGTGCGCTGTCCGGAGGGGCTCGGCGTGTCGGCGGGTTGAGGGCGCCGCCGCCGTTCGGGGCCAGCCGCGCCGAGCGACGGGTCAGCCGCCGCCTGGCCCTGGCAGCAGGTCCCGCGAGGCGAGCTCCGAGAGCGGGACCACGAGGCGGCAGGCGGCGGCCTCGAGGCCGTGGCACTCGTCGTCGAGCAGGGTGGCGGTGGCCCGCACCCGGCGGCGGCGATCGTCCGGCGTGGCGGGGTCGGCCAGCTCGGCATCCACCTGCTCCTCGATGGAACACATCGACAGCAGGTAGATGCACGAGCTGCACGTCGCGTCGCGGGCGGCGCCGGGCACGTCGGCGAGGGTGCCCTTGGTGGGCAGGTGGACGGGCACCGACAGCGGCGCCTCCATCGCGTCCACGATGCCGACGCAGTGGTGACGGAGGGCGAGCCAGGCGCCGAGGCCGACGAGCACGGCGGCTCCGGCGAGGCCGACGAACAGACGCTTCGGGTTCATCGCTCTGGGACCTCGGGAAGGATGGTGGTGTTGTCGCCGGAACCGCCACCTGTCGGATCATGGCGTCGTCGGTGGCCGGACGCGGAGAAGACCTCGCTGGCGCCGGGGGCCGTGCCGCCCTTGGACCACACGGGCACGCGGCGGGCGAGGAGGACGGTGCGAACGGGAGTGGAAGGGGTGGGTGCCCGCGGCATGGTGCCTCCTTTCGGGGTACGCACCCACACGCTACGCTACGCTGCGTGAGCAAGGCCGGTTCTGGTCGGTTGTCCATCCGTTGACATTTCGTGACAAGCGCCAGCCAGTCGGGGGGCCGCGCCCTTCGCGGCGAGCGCGCCGGGCCGGCGATTCCCCTGGAGACACCGGGCGCCCGGGCGTCGAGTCGCCGCGGAGCCCGGCCCGACCGCGCGGATCGGTGCCCCGTGCGCCGCGACCCCGGTGGCGCCCTGCCC
>WGAH01000195.1 GCA_015489145.1 Deltaproteobacteria bacterium | reverse complement strand
GCTCCGACCATAGCCCGGAGAGGGCGCGGGGCCGCCCCTGCGCCCCCGCAGCTTTCGGGGGCGACCGGCCCCGGCGGGCGGCGCTTCCGGTTAGGGCGGGCGGCGAACGGAAACCCTGGAGGTCGCGATGAGCAAGGTGGACGGCATCGATCGGATCGGCGTGGTCGGCGCGGGGCAGATGGGCAACGGCATCGCCCACGTGGCGGCGGTGAGCGGGTATGCGGTGGCGCTGGCCGACGTCTCGGAGGCCGCCCTCGAGCGCGCCCGGGCCACCATCGAGAAGAACCTGGGCCGCATGGTCCGCAAGGAGAAGCTCACGGCGGCCGAGGCCGACGCCGCCCTGGAGCGCATCGCCTTCGGCACCGACCTCGCTCCCCTCGCGGACTGCCAGCTCGTCGTCGAGGCGGCCACCGAGAACGTCGAGCTCAAGTACCGGATCTTCGAGGACATCTCCAAGCGGGCCGGTCCCGACGCGATCCTCGCCTCCAACACCTCCTCGATCTCGATCACGGCCCTGGCCGCCCACACCGACCGCCCCGAGCGGTTCATGGGCATGCACTTCATGAACCCGGTGCCGGTGATGAAGCTCGTCGAGCTGATCCGCGGCCTGCAGACCACCGACGCCACCTTCGAGACGGTGCAGGCGGTGGCCCGGTCGATGGGCAAGACCACCGTCGAGGCGCGGGACATGCCCGGCTTCATCGTCAACCGCATCCTCATGCCCTACATCAACGAGGCGGCCCAGGCCCTGCTCGAGGGCATCGGCACCGTCGAGGACATCGACGCCGCGATGAAGCTCGGCACCAACGTGCCCATGGGCCCGCTCACCCTGGCCGACTTCATCGGCCTCGACACCTGCCTCGCGATCATGGAGGTCCTGCACGAGGGCCTCGGCGACTCGAAGTACCGCCCCTCGCCGCTGCTCCGCAAGTACGTCGAGGCGGGCTGGCTGGGCCGCAAGAGCGGACGGGGCTTCTACGACTACTCCCGGGACTGATCCCGCCAACCCGACGGAGCGAGCATGTTCGAGCTTCCCGAAGACATCCAGGAGATCCGCGACCTCGCCCGCGACTTCGCGCGCAACGAGATCCTCCCCGGCGCCGCCGAGCGTGACCGCGAGCACGCCTTCCCGGCCGACCTCGTCCGTCAGCTCGGCGAGATGGGCTTCATGGGCATGTTCGTGCCCGAGGAGTACGGCGGCGCCGGCCTGAGCACCCTGGCCTACACCGTCGCCCTCGAGGAGATCTCCTACGCCGACGCCAGCGTGGGCGTGGTGATGAGCGTCAACAACTCCCTGGTGTGCTGGCCGATCATGGCCTTCGGCACCGAGGCGCAGAAGCGGAAGTACCTCGTGCCGCTGGCCCGGGGCGAGAAGCTCGGCTGCTACGCGCTCACCGAGCCCAACGCCGGGTCCGACGCCGGCGCCCAGCGCACCCGCGTCACCGTGGCCGACGACGGCAGCTACGTGCTCAACGGCACGAAGATGTGGATCACCAACGCGCCGCAGGCCGACATCGCCGTCACCTACGCCAACCTCGACCCGGCCCAGCGCCACCGCGCCGTGTGCGCCTTCATCGTCGAGCGCGACTACGAGGGATTCGAGGTGGGCAAGGTCGAGGACAAGCTCGGCATCCGGTCCAGCGGCACCGCCGAGCTGATCTACACGAACCTGCGCGTGCCGAAGGAGAACCTCCTGCACGAGGAGCGCAAGGGCTTCAAGGTGGCGATGGCCACCCTGGACGGCGGGCGCATCGGCATCGCGGCCCAGGCCCTCGGCATCGCGCAGCGGGCCTTCGACCTCGCGGTGGCCTACGCCAAGGAGCGGCAGCAGTTCGGCAAGCCCATCGCCGCCAACCAGGCGATCCAGTGGATGCTGGCCGACATGGCCACCCGCCTCGAGGCCGCGCGGCACCTGACCTGGCGGGCGGCCTGGCTCAAGGACCAGGGGCGCCCCGTCGGCAAGGAGGCGAGCATGGCCAAGCTCTACGCGAGCGAGACCGCCGGTTTCTGCACCGACCGCGCCCTCCAGATTCACGGCGGCTACGGCTACAGCCGCGAGTACGAGGTCGAGCGCCTCTACCGCGACGCCCGCATCACCCGGCTCTACGAGGGCACCAGCGAGATCCAGCGCCTCGTCATCGCCAAGCACGTGCTCGGGTAGGGCGCATGGGCGGGCCGATTCGCGTGCTGGTGGCGAAGCCGGGCCTCGACGGCCACGACCGCGGCGCCAAGGTCGTGGCCCGGGGCCTCCGCGACGCGGGCATGGAGGTGATCTACACGGGCCTGCACCGCACGCCCGAGCAGATCGCCGAGGCGGCGCTGCAGGAGGACGTGGCCGTCGTGGGTCTCAGCGTGCTCTCCGGGGCCCACGGCGTGCTGGTCCCGCGCGTGGTCGAGGCCCTGCGCGCCCGGGGGCTGGACGACGTGCTGGTGGTCGTCGGCGGCATCATCCCCGACCGGGACGTGCCGGAGCTGCTCGCGGCGGGGGCGGCGGCGGTCTTCCCCCCCGCCAGCCGAATCGACGAGATCGTGAACTTCATCCGGGAGCACGCTCCGGATCGCTGATCTCGGCGGCCCTCTCGTGGGCGGCGGACGCCGCGCGACGTCGGCAAACCGGATATCCTCGACGGACCGCTGCCCCCCCGGAACAGGGGCCTTCCCGCTTCCCCGCAGGTCGCCGGCATGAGTGATCGAACGAGTCCGCCCGATGCCTCCGGATCCGGCTCCGATGGCGGGCAGGGC
>WGAH01000194.1 GCA_015489145.1 Deltaproteobacteria bacterium | reverse complement strand
GGGTGCGCCTGGAGCCGGCCGGGCGGGGGCGGGCGCTCCTGCGCTTCCACCTGCCCGCCCGGTAGGCGCGGGGCTCAGCCGGCCTCGCCGCCGCGGGAAGCGGCCTGCTCGACCAGCGCCGGCAGGTCCACGCCCAGCGCCCCCTTGAGCTCCTCGACGAGGCGCACGGCCCGGGTGGCCGGGCTGCCGGCGCCGGGCAGCAGGGTGACGCGGTCGACGCGCACCTCCTCGATGGTGCCCACCAGGCTGGCCATCACCGTCTGGAGCTTCTGCATCAGGAAGATCTCGCGAGCGTTGTCGCCGCCGGCCTTCCAGGTGGCGATCATCTCGTCGAGCACCGCCACCGTCGCCTTGCCGTCCTCGATGATCTTCGCCGCGCGCCCCTTCGCCTCGGCCTGGGCGGCCTCCATCTGGGCGCGGGCCGGCGCGATGACCTCGGCGAGCAGCTTGCGCCGGACCTCCTCCACCCGGGCCTCCTGCACCTTGAGGTCGGCGGTGGCCCGGGCGATCTGCGCCCTGACCCTGCCCTGCTCCTCGGCGACGAGGGCGGCCTTGCGCGTCTCGGCGTCGGTGACCCGCTTCTGCGTGGTGGCGCGGGCGACCTGCATCTTCTCGTCGATCTCGGCCAGGCGCGAGCGCTTGCGGCTCTCGGCCTCGCGCTTCTTGCTGATCGCGTGGGCCTCGGCCTCGGCGATGCGGGCGCGCTTGATCACCTCGGCGGTCTGCTTGCGGCCGATGCTGTCGAGGTAGCCCACCTCGTCGCTGACGCTCTGCACCTTGAGGGTGTCGAGCACCAGGCCGAGGCGGCTGAGATCGTGCTCGGCCTCCTCGAGCAGCTTCTCGGCGAAGGCGATCTTGTCCTCGTTGACCTCCTCCGGGGTGAGCTGGCTCAGCACGCCGCGCAGGTTGCCCTCGAGGGTGTCCTTGGCGATGCGGACGATCTCCTTGCGGTCCTTGCCGAGGAAGCGCTCGATCGCGTTGGCGAGCTGGGGGTCGTGGCCGGCGATCTTGACGTTGGCGACGCCCTGCACGCTCAGCGGGATGCCGCCCTTGGAGTAGGCGTTGGTCACGCTCACGTCGATGATCATGTTGGTGAGGTCGATGCGGTCGACGGTTTCGAGGAGCGGCACGCGGAAGCCGCGCCCGCCCTTGATCACGCGGTAGCCCCGCGTCTGGCCGCGCACCCGCCGGCGGCCGCCCGAGAAGACGAGCACCTCGTTGGGCCCGCAGATGTAGATGAGGTTGCGGAGGATGAGCACCGCGGCGATGGCGGCGAAGCCGAGGACGGCCACCGCGACGACGACGAGACTGAGGGCCTGGACCATCACTCCACCTCCCGGGCCGCCGGGGCGGGCCGCTTCACGCCGGCGAGGATGCCGGTCACGTCGATGCCGGTCGAGGCGTGCAGCTCGTCGAGGATCTGCCGCACGGTGGCGGGGAAGCTGGCGACGTGCCGCGGCAGCGCCTCGCCGGTGCCGTCGTCGACGAGGTTGACCTCGCCGAGCTCCATGCCCTTGACCCGCGCCACCACGGTGGCGAGCACGGTCTCGAGCTGCTGGATCAGGAAGATGTCGCGGGCGTCCTCGCCGGCCTTGAGCCAGGCCTCGGTCATCATCTTGAGCACCTCGGCCAGGGCGCGGCCGTTCTCCTCGATCTCGGCCGCGGCGCCGCGGGCGCGCAGGGCCTCGGCCTCCTTCTCGGCCTGGGCGGGCAGGACCACGTCGGCCATGAGCCGCACCTGCTCGACCTTCTTGCGGATCTCCTGGAAGTCGGCCAGCGCCGCGGCGCGGGCCTCGAGGGCCGCCGCCTCGGTGGTCTGCTCGGCGGAGGCCGCCTCGGCCTCGAGCTCGGCTTCGAGCTGCTTGAGGGCGTTTTCGCTCTGGACGATCTCCGTCTCGGCCTCCTGGACGGCCACCTCGGCCTCGCGCCGGGAGCGGGCCTCGACCTCCTTGGCGTCGGCGACGGCCCGGGCCTCGGCCACCTCGGCGTCGCGGACCACCTCGGCGATGCGCTTGCGGCCGATGCTGTCGAGGTACTTGGCGTCGTCCCAGACGTTCTGGACCTTGAGGGTGTCGAGGGCCAGGCCGAGCTTGTTGAAGTCGTCGCCGGCCTCGTCGGCGAGCGCCTGGGCGAACTTCAGGCGGTCCTCGTTGACCTCCTCCGGGGTCAGCGTGGCGAGCACGCCGCGGAGGTGGCCCTCCAGCGTCTCCTTGGCGACGCGCTTGATCTCGCCGGGGTCGCGCCCGAGGAAGCGCTCGATCGCGTTCTTCACGACGGCCGGGTCGCTGGAGACCTTGACGTTGGCGACCGCGTGGACGTTGAGGGGGATGTTGCCCTTGGAGTAGGCGCCGGTGATGCGGATGTCGATGGGGATCGTGCTGAGCTCCATGCGGTCGACCCGCTCGAGGATCGGGATCCGCAGCGCCCGCCCCCCGCCGATCAGCTCGCGGTAGCCCACGGTGGAGCCGTCGGCGAGGCGGCGCTTGCGCCCGGCGAAGATCAGGATCTCGTTGGGGCGGCCGATGTAGAGGAACTGGCGCAGGATCAGGACGAGCAGCACCACGCCGAAGGCGCCGCCGAAGCCCACGCACAGGGCGCCCATCGTCTGGGGGATCAGGTCTTCCATGAACGCTCCTTTTCCGGCGGCCGGCGCGGCGAAGCGACCGGCGCGAGCGCGTGCTCGTCGTCGCCGTGCGCGAGGGCGTGGCCGAGGTCACGCGCATCCCGGC
>WGAH01000193.1 GCA_015489145.1 Deltaproteobacteria bacterium | reverse complement strand
GGGCCCCGCCGCTGCCCCCCTCCCCCACCAGGCAGGCGACGACGGGCACGGGGAGGTCGGCCATCTCGAGCAGGTTGCGGGCGATGGCCTCGGCCTGGCCGCGCTCCTCGGCCTCGACGCCGGGGAAGGCGCCCTGGGTGTCGACGAAGCTGATCACCGGGCGGCCGAAGCGGGCGGCGAGGCGCATCACCCGCAGGGCCTTGCGGTAGCCCTCGGGCAGCGGGCTGCCGAAGTTGCGGTGGAGGTTCTCGCGGGTGTTGCGGCCCTTCTGGTGGCCGACCACCGCCACCGGCCGGCCCCGGAAGCGCGCGAGCCCGGCGACGATGGCCGGGTCGTCGCGGCCGAGGCGGTCGCCGTGCAGCTCCACCCAGTCGGTGAACAGGCCGGCGACGTAGTCGAGGGTGGACGGGCGGCCGGGGTGCCGCGAGAGCCGCACCCGCTGGGCCGGGGACAGCTCGCGGAACACGCGCTCCCGGAGGCGCGCGAGCTCCGCGCGCAGGGCCGCGATGCCCGCCTCGAGGTCGGCGCCGGTCTCGCGGCGGGTCGCCTCCAGCTCGGCGATGCGCCGCTCCAGCTCCACCAGGGGGCGCTCGAAGTCGAGGACGGCGTCGGCGCTGCCCACCGCGTCCTCACCAGCGCAGGACGGCCGCCGCGCCGAGGCCGGCGGCGGCGACGCCGAGGGCCGCCGAGGCGGTGGCGGCGGTGTTGGTCCGGGCGCGCAGCGCCTCGAGGTCGGCCACGTCCCGCACGTCCGGGTTGTCCGGGTCCTCGAAGGCCGCCCGGTTCCGCAGGGCCACCGCCCAGGCCGCCCCGGCGGCGGCGGCGGCGGCCCCGGCGGAGCCGGCCAGCAGCCACGGGTGGCGTTCCGGCACCGGCGCCGTCGCCAGGTCCGCGCCGCCGGGAGCCGGCGCCGGGGCGAGGTCCTCGCCGGCGGGCGCCGCGACCGGCTCGGGCGCCGTCCCGCCGCCGGCCGGGGGGCCGAAGGTCGGGCCGAACTCGGCGAAGTCGTCGGCGGGAGCGGTGTCCTCCTCGACGACCACCGAGGTGTCCACCCCGTTGGGGCACAACGCCAGCCAGTCCGGGGTGGCGCGGCCGGCCTCGAAGGCGTGCCAGCGGCCGTGGACGTCGCCCTCGGGGCAGCGAACCTGCACGAGGTGGCGCCCCTCGCGCACGGCATCGCCGGCCCGCACCCGCCGGCCGTCGGCGAAGACCCGCGCCCGCCCCGTCGCCTCGGGCACCCCGGCGTCGACCTCGGCCCGCGACCCGACCTCGCGGACCAGGGCCAGGTAGAGGTCGCGGGTGGCGGTGTCCGGCACCAGCTCGGCGTCCCAGGGCAGGCCGTCGTCGATGACCAGGGCCGCCCGCCAGGCGTCCATCGCCCCGTCCTCGTCGCCCAGGGCGAGGAGCGCCACCCCCCGCAGGTAGGGCAGGCCGGCGAGCTGCCGCGTCGCCACCACCGCCGGCAGCTCGTCCGCCCCCCTGTCGGCGGCCTTGAGGACCTTGAGCGCCGCCTTCGGCTGCCCGGCGGCGAGGTCGGCCCGCGCCTCGGCCAGGGCGGCGTCGAGGGAGGGCGGCGCCGCGGCCCGGGCCGCCGGGGCGAGGACCAGCGCCAGGAGCGTCGCCGCCGCGCGCATCACATCCCCCCGTTGAAGAACACGGCCACCGCCCCGCCGAGGCCGGCCGAGGCCGCCCCCAGGGCCACGTCGGGCACGCCGTTGCCGTCGAGGTCGCCGGCCGCCAGCCCCCGGCCCGCCGCCCCGCCGGCCTCGACGCCGAGGAAGCGCGCGGGAGCCGCGGACAGGGAGCTCGCGCCGCTGAGGGGACCGCGAAGGAGCCAGGCCGCGCCGGCGTCTCCGGCGAGGGCATCGGCGCCGGGCCCGCCGACGAGGAACTCGTCGAGGCCGTCCCCGTCCGTGTCGCCGGCGGCGGCGAGGTCGCGGCCCGCCCGGTCGCCGGCGGCCTCGCCGTCGAGGCGCGCGTCGGCCGCCGAGAGCGACAGCGTGCCGCTCACCGGCCCGTTCACCACGTAGACCCGGCCGGCCCCCGAGTCGACGGCCCAGGCCCCGACGACGAGGTCGTCGTAGCCGTCGCCGTCGAGGTCGCCGGGGCCGAGCACCGCCTTGCCGGCGCGGCCGTCGGGCTCCTCGCCGACGAGCACCGCCCCGGTGGCGTCGAGGACCGCCGAGGCCGTGACGGGCCCGAGCACGAGGTAGGCCTCGCCCTCCCTGGAGTCGCCGGACAGCGGCGAGCCGACGACCAGGTCGGCCACCCCGTCGCCGTTGACGTCGCCGGCGGCCGACACCGAGGCGCCGGCCTCGTGCCCGTCGTCCTCGCCGTAGAGCGCCGTCGACCTCGACGC
>WGAH01000192.1 GCA_015489145.1 Deltaproteobacteria bacterium | reverse complement strand
CGGCCCCGCCGGCGCAGCGCCCCCAGGGCCCGCAGGGGGCCCTGGGGGCGCTGCGCCGGCGGGGCCGGGCTGCGGGGACGCACGATCGGGCCCGGGCGGCGCGGCAGCCTGCTGCTCAGCGACAACGCCCGTCCCGCGCCCCACGCGGCGGCCTCCTGGGAGGGGCGCGTCGCCGGGAAGCGCGGGCTGACCGTGCGGTTCGAGGGGGGAGCCGGCTGGCTGGACGCCCCGCGGGACGACGTGGAGCGGCCGGGCTGGCTGTTCATGGACCACCGCTGGATGCCGCTGCCCTGGGTCGAGGTGGGCCTGTCGCGCCTCGCCCTGTTCGGTGGGGTCGGCCGGCCGCTTCCGCCCGTGGGGCAGCTCCTGCTGCCCACCGACCCCCACGTCTACGGCGACCCGGACCAGGAGCTGCCCGACCAGGACGAGCTGGCGGCCTTCGACCTCCGCCTCCTCGCGCCGGTGGGGCGCTGGGCGGGCATCGGCGGCGCGGCCGACCGGCCCACGGGCCTCGACACGCTGGAGGCGTGGTGGCAGTACGGGGCCGAGGACGTGATCCGGGCGAACTGGCGGGGGATCCCGTACCCGAGCCTCGCCGGCGTCGCCAACCTGTTCGGCGGGGAGGCCGCCGCCGGGCCCCTCGTCGTCGGCGCGGAGCACGCCCGCATCCTCGACGACTACTTCCGCTGGTACGTCGCCCACCGCGTCTACCACGACGGGTTCACGCAGGAAGGCCGGGTGATGGGGCACCCGGCCGGCGGAGATGCCGTGGACGCCGCGGCCTGGGCGGGCTGGATCGGCCGGGAGCGCGGTTTCCTCTTGCAGCTCGGGCAGCGCCGCCGCGTGGGGGTCGCCGGTCGGGCCGGGGACCGGCTGCTCGCCCTGGCGACCGACGAGGTGGCCCGGGGGGTGGCCCTCGAGGGCTGGCGGCGGCGGGACGACCGGCGCTGGTGGAAGCTCAGCCTGTCGCTGGAGCGGGTGACGGGCGAGGACTTCGTCCCCGGGGCCGACGGCTGGCGCTGGCGGCTGGCCTTCGAGGGTTGAGCGGTGGCCGGGCGGGACGAGCGGATCGGCGCGGCGCGGCGCCTCGCCCTGGCGGCGGCGGCCGGGGGCGTCGCCGGCAGCCTCGTCGGCGGGGTGGAGGCCCTCTACATCCTGTCGCGGTGGAGCACCGGCGAGTACCTCGCCCTGCTGTTCGGCGTGGTGAGCGGCGGCCTGGCCGGGGCCCTCGCGGGGCTCGTGCCCGGCGCGCTCCTGGCCGCCGTGCGCGCCCGCCGCTCCGCCGCCCTGGACTGGAGCGCGGCCTTCAACGTCGTGCTCATCGGCTTCGGCGGGGCGGTCCTCCGCCATCACCTCGTCTTCGACGCGCTCCGCGAGCACCCCGTCCCCCGGTCCTGGGACCTCGCCCTGGGCATCGGGGCGGCGCTGGTGCTGCCCCTCGGGCTGTGGTGGGCCGCGATCCTCGTCGGGCGGACCCCGCTGCGCCTTCTCCTCCGGGCGCGGGGGGCGGCCGTCGCCGCCGGGACCGTGTGGGGCCTCGCCGCGCTGTTCGCGGCCACGCCGGGGCCGGTTCGCACCGACGCGGCCCTGGTGCCCGATCCCCCCGCCACGCCGCCCCCGGAGGGCGCGCCGGACGTGGTGCTCCTCGTGCTGTCCGGGGTGCGCGCCGGCGACCTCGCCGCGATGCCGCACCTCGCGGCGCTGGCCGGCGAGTCGGTGCGCTTCGCGGACGTCTCGGCGGCGGCGGGGTGGACGGGGGGCGCGGTGGCGAGCCTGTGGACGGCCACCCTTCCGCCGGCCCACGGGGTGCTCGGGGACGGCGACCGCCTGGCGGCGGGGCGGACCCTGGCCGAGGTCTTTCGGGACGCCGGCTACGCCACCGGGGCGGTGGTCACCGACGGCGGCCTGGTCCACGGGCTCGGCTTCGGGCGCGGCTTCGACTGGTACCGCTTCGAGGGGCCGCGCCGGGTGATCGGCGTCTCGGAGAGCGCGGCGAGCCTCGCGGTGGTCCGGCGCCTGGAGGAGTGGCTCCTGGCCCGGCGCCGGGTGGGGGCCGGCGTGGTGCACGGGCCCACCGGGCCGGCCTTGCGGGCGGCGCGCGCCTTCGTCGAGGCGAACCGGGAGGCGGGGCGGCGCTTCCTGCTGGCGGCGCAGCTCTCGGAGGCCGCCCCGCCGTGGGTCGGCGCGGACGGGCGGGTGGTGGCCTCCGGGCCGTCGGTCGGCGCCGCCCGCGCCGCGGCCCTGGCCCGGCTGGACGCGGAGGTGGGGGCGTTCCTGGCCTGGCTCGACGGGCGCGCCGGCGGTGACGACGTCCTGGTCGCGGTGACGGCCGATCACGGGGTGGAGCTCGGCGAGCACGGCCGGGTGGGCGACGGCCTCGGGCTGTACGAGGAGGTGCTGCGCGTGCCCCTGTTGCTGCGCCTTCCCGGGCGCGAGCTCGCCGGCTGGCGGGTGCCGTGGCCGGCGCGCACCGTCGACCTCGCGCCCACCCTGGCGGCGCGAGCGGGCGTCGCGGCGCCCCGGGAGTGGTACGGACGCGACCTGCTGACCGGCGAGGTGGTGGGGCTCCTCGAGGATCGCGCCCACGGCGATCTCGGGGGCGAGGCCGGGCCGCCGCCCCGCCCGGCGGTCGCCGTGCAGGACCACCGCGGGGCGGCCCTGGCGACGGTCCGCCTCGGCGCGTGGAAGCTGGCGCGGGCGCTCCCCGACGACCCGCGCGGCGAGCCGCGGGAGGCGCTGCGCGACCTCGACCGGGACCCCGGCGAGCGCCGGGACCTCGCGGGCCGGCGAGCGGACCGCCAGGCCGAGCTGTCCCGGCTGCTGCGGGAGGCGGTCGGGGAGGCTCGGGCCCGGGTCGGCGGCGGGGCTCCGCTGTCGTGCAGCGTGTGCCGGCGCCTGCTCGACCTCGGCACGGTGGCGGACTGCGAGCGGGCCTGCCGCGGGCCGGATTGATCGCCGGCGGAATCGCGGGGATCGGGGCGCCCCGGCGGCGCGGGGG
>WGAH01000191.1 GCA_015489145.1 Deltaproteobacteria bacterium | reverse complement strand
GGGCCTCGCCCTCGGCTTCCACCGCCGGGCGGGGGCCGGGCTCGTCGGCGGCGCCCGGGGCGGCCTCGGCGGGCTCCGGCCCGGCCACTCCGCACAGGCGGGCCAGGTCGGGCCACTCGGCCGGGTCGAGGTCGAGGACCCGCCCGGTCAGCTCCCCCTCGGGCAGCGCCGTGCGCCGGGCGAGGGCCTCGGCGACGGCCCCCGGCGCCCAGTCGGCGAGGCGCGGCGGCGGGAGGCTCCCGGCGAGGGCGGCGAGGCGCCGGGCGGCCTCCCCGGCGTCGGGGCGGGCGCCGGGGTGGTGGGCGAGCAGGCTGCCGAGGAGCCGGGCCAGCGCCTCGCCTTCGGGGCCGGGCACGCGGTCCTCGACCCGGGCCATCGCCTCGACCACCCCGCGGTCGTGCTCGACGGCGTCGGTGGGGTGGGCGAAGACCGCGGCCCCGGTCAGCGCCTCGTACAGCACCACCCCGAGGGCGTAGACGTCGCCGGCGAAGGGGTCGCCCTCGCCGCCGCGCAGGCGCTCGGGCGCGAGGTACTGCGGCGTGACGAACAGGCCGCTCAGCCCCCCGGCCCGGCTCGCCTCCAGCTCGACGCGGGCCACCTCGAAGTCGAGGAGGCGCACCGCCCCGTCGCGGGTGAGCAGCAGGCGCTCCGGGTGGATGTCGCCGTGCCAGAGGCCCACCGGCAGGCCGTCGCGGTCCTCGGCGTGGCGGGCGGCGTGCAGGGCCCCGGCCGCCTCGGCGCCGATGCCGGCCACCGCCGCCGGCGGCAGGGGGCCCCGGGCCATCAGCGCGTCGAGGGTGGCGCCGTCGACGTGCTCCATCACCAGGGCGTGCAGCCCGTCCAGCTCGACCACGGCGAGCACCGGCACGACCACCGGGTGCCCGACGAGGCGCAGGACGCCGGCCTCCTGGCGGATGCGGTGCACGACCTCGCCGATGGCTCCGGCATCCTCGTGGAAGACCTTGACCGCGAGCGCGGCGCCGCCCTCGCCCCGGGCGCGCCAGGTCGTGCTGAGCTGGCCCCTGCCCAGGGGTTCGAGCAACCTCAGCCGCAGTCGCTCCGCCGCCAAGCTGACCTCCCAATCCGCAAGCCGGCCGGGACCGGCGCGTCGCGGCGCCCTTCCCGGCGCGGTGGCGGAAGCATACGGCCCGGCGCGGCAAAAGGCCAGCCCCGCGCCCCCGCCCGGCCGGACCGCGCGCTTCGCCCTACACGTCGAGGCTGTCGACGATTTCCATGTGCCGCAGGATCTGCCGGTAGCGGGGGGCGGCGTCCCGCCCGAGCAGGTCCCGCATCACCTGGTCGGCCTCGACGTGGGTGCCGTCGGGGATGGTGACGCGCAGCAGCCGTCGCCGCCGCGGGTCGAGGGTGGTCTCGAACAGGGTGCGGGGCATCATCTCGCCGAGGCCCTTGAAGCGCGAGATCTCGGGGCGGGTGCGCGGCGGGAGGCGCTTGAGGATGCGCGCCTTCTCGGCGTCGTCGGCGGCCCACAGGGTCTTGGAGCCCGCCTGGATGCGGTACAGGGGCGGCTGGGCCAGGTAGACGTAGCCCCCGTCGACGAGGGGCTTGAGGTAGCGGTAGAAGAAGGCGAGCAGCAGGGTGGCGATGTGGTTGCCGTCGCTGTCGGCGTCCATGAGCAGGATCACCTTGTGGTAGCGCAGGCGCGACAGGTCGAGGTCGCGGCCGATGCCGCAGCCGAGCGCCTTGACGATGTCGGACAGCTCGTGGTTGGCGAGCACCGTGCGGAGGCTGGCCCGCTCGGCGTTGAGCACCTTGCCCCGCAGCGGCAGGATCGCCTGGGTGCGGCGGTCGCGCCCCTGCTTGGCCGAGCCGCCGGCGCTGTCGCCCTCGACGATGAACAGCTCGGCCCGGGTCGGGTCGGTGACCGAGCAGTCCGCGAGCTTGCCCGGCAGGTTGAGCCGGCGGTTGGCGGCGCTCTTGCGGCGCACCTCGTTGCCGGCGGCCCGCGACGCGAGGCGGGCCCGGGCGGCGAGGACGATGCGCCCGAGGATCGCGTCGGCGTGGCTGCGGTGGGCGTGGAGCCACTGCTCGAGGGTGGGGCGCACGGCGGCGTCGACGAGGGCGCGGGCCTCGGGGTTGTTGAAGCGGTCCTTGGTCTGCCCCTGGAACTGCGGGTCCGGGTGGAAGACGCTCAGCACGGCCACCAGGCCCTCGCGGATGTCCTCGGCGGTGAGCCGGACGCGCTTGGGCACCGCGCCGTCGTGGGTCTCGACGTAGTTGCGGATCGCCTTGACCACGGCGTCGCGCAGCCCCTGCTCGTGGGTGCCGCCGTCGCGGGTGGGGATGCCGTTGACGAAGCTGCGGGTGCGCTCGCGGGTGTGCTCCGTCCAGCACAGGGCGAGGTCGATGCGCATCTCGTCGTCGCGCTCGAGGGCGAACACCCCCTCGCCGACCGGGGCGACGCCGAGGCCGGCGACCTCGTGGGCGAGGTAGTCGCGCACGCCGTCGTCGTGGCGGATCTCGCGCTTCTCCCCGCTGCCCTCGTCCTTGAAGGCGATGGTGAGGCCGCGGTGGAGGTAGGCGGCGGTCTCGAGGTGCTCGAGGATGCGCTCGGCCTCGAAGGTCTCCTCCCCGAAGATCTCGGGGTCCGGCGTGAACTCGATGGTCGTGCCGTGACCGCGGTGGGCGCGCAGGCGCTTGAGCTTCCCGCGCGGGCGGCCGCGCCGGAACTCCTGCCGCCACTCGGCGCCGTCGCGGCGCACCGTGGCGACCAGGCGCTCGGACAGGGCGTTGACCACGCTCGAACCCACCCCGTGCAGGCCGCCGGAGGTCTTGTAGCTGCCGTTGTCGAACTTCGCGCCGGCGTGCAGGGTGGTGAGGATCACCTCCAGGGCCGGGCGGCCGGCCTCGGGGTGGATGTCGACGGGGATGCCCCGGCCGTTGTCGGTCACCGTCACCGTGCGGCCGTCGGCGGACAGGCGCACCGAGATCGCGGTGGCGTGGCCGGCGATCACCTCGTCGACGGCGTTGTCGACGATTTCGCGCACCAGGTGGTGCAGGCCGTCCTTGCCGGTGCCGCCGATGTACATGCCCGGGCGGCGGCGCACCGGGTCGAGGCCGTCGAGGATCGTGATGTCGCGGGCGGAGTAGCGGGCGCCGGCCATCTCAGCCCTCCTCGCCGGGCTCGAGCAGGTGGAGCTGCTCGAGCCCGGCGAGGA
>WGAH01000190.1 GCA_015489145.1 Deltaproteobacteria bacterium | reverse complement strand
GGCCCACGTCTACGCGGCCACCGCCGACCAGGCCACCGCCCTGCCCGCGGACGCCGCCTTCGAGAACGGCAACCTCCTCGGCGGCAACCCGCTCGGCGCCCTGGGCCTCGCCGGGCGGGCCGTCGCCTGGCCGGGCCGGCGCAACCTCGGCCTCGACGTCTCGGCCCGCATCTGGTTCGACCGGGTCGAGGCCGCCCGGACCGACCTCACCGTCCCCAACTGGGAGCTCGCCGCCGGCCTGCGCTACCGCAAGTCCTGGAACGAGCGCCTCGGCTGGTTCGCCCTCGGCCAGGCCCACGGGCTGAGCGCCCTCGTGTTCCGCTTCCAGGACGAGGCGAAGACCCGGGTCGACGCCGCCCAGCCCGGCGTGTGGGGCGGTCGTCTCGGCGGGGGGATCACCGCCGATCTCGGCGCCCTCGGCGCCGAGCTGCTGGTGGCCGAGACCTTCGCGCCGCTTCCCGCCGACACCCGCCTCGGTCTCGACCTCACCTGGACCCCGCCCGGCGGCGAGCTGGCCGCCTGGCTCGGCCTGGGCCTCGACTTCCGCTGGCTCGACCTCGCCGTCGACGACGAGGCGGTGCTGGTCAAGGACCAGCTCCACGCCATCCAGCTCGGGGTGAGCCGCGCCTTTTGAGGGCGGTCCCTCCAGGACGCCGGCGGGGCCGCGCCTCTCGGGCGGCCCTACAGCCGGCGCCAGCGCACGGAGGGAATCCCCGAACCCCGGGGCGGCGGGTTGGCCGCGACGATGTAGAGGGCCCGGCGGTTGGCCGCCTCGTCCACCCCGTCGCCGGTGGGCACCGCCAGGAGGTCCTCGCCGAAGCCGTAGTAGAAGATCGGCTTGTCGAAGCCGTGGGCCCGCAACCAGCGGGCGATGGCGCGGGCGCGGCGCTCCGACAGCTCGCGGTTGTGGGCCCGGTCGCCGACGGTGTCGGTGCAGCCGGCGACGTAGAGCTGCACGGGCACGAGGTCGCCGTACTTCGCCACCACGTCGTGGAGCTGTTCGAGGGTGCGCTCCAGCTTCCACTCCTCCTCGGGGCGGATCTCGGCCTGGTCGGTCTCGAACAGCACGTCCTCGTGCGGGATGTCGAGGAACCAGGGCGAGTAGCTGAGCGAGGCCCAGGCGTCTCCGCCGCGCAGGGTGATGTCGAGGAGCACGACCTCGTGGGGATCGCCCACCCAGGGCACCTCCACCGTGCCCGGCCCGGCGTCGATCGGCACCGTGCGGCGGTCGAGTTCCCGGCGGCCCGCCCCCCAGGCCACCACCTCGGCCTCGTCGACGTGGGCGGTGACGGGCACCCGGATCACCCGGTCCTCCACGTCGGCGCTGGCCCCCGAGAGGTCCACCGACAGGCGCTCGGAGCGCGCCAGCTCGATGGGGACCCGGTACTCCCCGACGTAGCCGTCGGCGAACACGGCGCGCACGAAGGCGTCCACCCGGTCCAGCCCCGGCCGGGGCTCCCAGCTCACCCGCTCGGTGCTGCCGCCGGCGATGCCGCCGCGGTCCACGACCACCGTCCGGTCGCCCACGGTCAGCTCGACGTGCAGCTCGTCCACCGGCGCGTCCGGGGTGATGAGGAGCGCCGGCCGGTCGCCGGTGTCGTCGTAGCCGAAGGCCACCTCGGCGGCCCGCGCCGCGCCGCCGGCGGCCAGGAGCCAGCCCGCCGCCATCGCCAGGGAGACCCGCGCGCGCGTCGTCATCCTCACCTCCTCGCCGGCCGGCAGACGGCCGGCTACCGTCGCGCTATCCTGCGCCCGGAAGGAGACACCATGCAGCTCGCCCGGTTCCTGATCCCCGCGACCCTCCTGGCCTGTTCCGGCCGCTTCAGCTCCAAGGCCGACGACGACACCGGCGGCGCCACCACCGAGAACGGAGACGTGGACCTTCCCGACGGGATCGACGATCCCACCGCCGATCTCGACGAGGGCGGCTGCGAGGACTACGACGGCACCCCCATCGCCGGGGCGGCCAGCTACTTCGTCGGCGTCTACACGCTGGAGGACGCCGACACCGGGAGCTGGTCGGGCACCGAGCAGTGGCTCCTGTTCGCCAACGAGACCTGGGTCGAGGCCGGCGGCTACGACTGCACGGTCACCTGGTACGCCCAGGCCGTCGAGGGTTCCACCGGCTCCTGCGCCGCCTGCGACCTCGGCCTCTCCGTCTCGCTGACCGTCGACGAGAGCCGCACCGACTGCCCCGACGGGCTGTGGGAGAGCGAGGCCAACGGCGACGTGAACTACGGCGTGATCCGCGGCTCCGGCGGCGAGTCCCAGTGGTACTTCGCCGACTCGGGCACCTGGTTCGCCAGCGGCGAGTACACCGACACGGCGCTCAGCTTCATCACCGAGAAGAGCTGCGACTGGTTCTGAGGGGCGCCCCGCCTACAGCTTGCCGGTGATGTCCATCACCACGAGCTGCCGCCAGTCGGCGGAGTCGTTGGGGAGGGCCGTGAAGGCCAGGAAGGTGCGGCCGTTCACGTCGACCAGGGCCGGCTCGCCGGCGGCGACCATCCGGGTGGGGATCTCGACCGTCCGCGACCCGTCGATGCGGGTGAGGAAGATGCTGTGCGCCTTCTCCGGGTCGTTGACGCCGTAGGCCACCCACTGGCCATCCGGCGACAGCGCCGGGGTCGCCCGCAGCGGCAGCCGCACGTCCCGGGCCAGGGTGCGCTTGTCGCCCGGGCCGCTGGACACGTCGATGTCCCAGTGCTCCTCGCCGCGCTCGTTGGAGAAGAACACGATGCTGTCGCCCACCCAGGCCGGCCGGGTCTGGTCGCCGTTGCCCCCCACCCGCGGCGTGGGCTGGCCGTTGGCGAGAATGAAGAGGTCCTCGCCGCCCTGGTTCTTGCGGGTGTAGGCCACCCGCTCGTTGTCCGAGGCGAACTTGGGCGCCATCTCCGAGAACGGCGAGGAGACGGCCTGCTCGACGGCGTTGGTCGCCCGGTCCCAGACGTAGAGGTCGCCGTTGCCCGTCGCGTCGCTGACGAAGGCGACGCGCTTGCCGTCCGGCGAAATCGTCGGCCAGCTCAGGTCGCCCTTGATCTGCGAGGAATCGAGCAACTCGCTCGCCTTCTGGCCCCCGGGGGCCCAGTAGTAGAGGCGGTTGGCGCCGCCGGCGTTGCTGCCCTCGAAGATCAACATGCCCCGCGGGTGCCAGTTCGGCGCCGCGGCGATGGAGCCCCCCGAGGAGAAGCTCGACGACACGCCGGGAACCGTGACCTTCTGGGGCGTCCCCAGGGGGTTGCCGTTCTGGATCTTGACCACGTAGAGGTCGACGCTGCCCTCGAAGCGGTTGAGCTCGAAGGCCAGCCACTGCCCGTCGGGCGACCAGCTCGGGTTGTAGGCGTGCCCGGTCGCCTGGACCGAGACCACCCCGGCGTGCGCCACCGGACCCAGCCCGGTCGCCGCGATCAGGGCGAGGCAGAAGCCACGAATCATGCGTCCCTCCATCAAAGGCTCGGAGCGATGGAGATCGCGAGCTGCCCCCACGGGTAGAGCGTCGCGAGATCCGTCCATGCGCCACCGTTGAGACTGACACCCAGGCGCGACCCGCGCATCCCCGGCATGTCCATGAAGCCGTAGTAGACCCCGAGCATCCCGCCGCCGGCCTTGACGAAGCTGCCGCTGACCGGCGTCCGCGCCAGCACGCCCGCGTCCGGGTCCGCCGCCACCGTGTCGCAGCCCGGCGCCGAGGTGTCGGAGCAATTGGCGACCACGCCGGTGGTGCGCGCGCTGCCGCCGGCCCAGCTCGGCCCGGCGACGATGCCGAGATCGCCCATCCAGTAGGAGAGCCCCCCGAACAGGTAGAAGAAGCTGAGCGAGTCCCCGTAGGCCTGCACCTCCGGGGCGGCGCTCAGGTCGCGCTCGGCGTCGTCCACCCCCGGGAGCGCCGAGGGCTCGGCGCCACCCCCGAGCATGCCGTGGTAGCCCACCTCGGCGACGAGGCCGATGTCGGGCTTCATCTCGATCTCCCAGCCCAGGCCGAGGCGCAGGCCGGCGCCGGAGAAGGGCTCGGGACGCACGCCCGGGGCGCTGCTCGCGCCGACGGCGGTGTAGATCGGGCCGAGGTCGACGCGGAAGCCGTCGCGGCGCTTGGCCTGCCCCGCCGCCGCCGCCCGCCGCGAGGTGGACTCGGGCTGGAGCACGACGCGCACGATGTTGCCGCCGGGCTGCACCGTGAAGGGCTTGCCGCCGTAGGTGTAGCTGCCGAAGGGCAGCAGGCCGACGTAGCCGCCGGTCTCGTTCACCTCGCCCGTCGCCTTCTGGATCGTGGCGCGCTGGTCCGGGGCGAAGGGCATCTCGTCGACGGTGAGGCTGGAGTCGCCGACGTAGTGGTCGTCCCGCTTCAGCTCGACCCGGCCGTAGCTCGCCTGGATGTCGGCCAGCCAGTTGGCGACCTCGTCGGTGCGCTCGACGTTCGCCGCCGCCCGCAGGCGGTCGTAGGTGTCGGTGACGTCGCCGAGGGCCCGGGCGGCCTGGGCCGCGAGGAAGTGGTCCTGGTAGGTGAGCTCGACGCCCTGCTCCTGGAGCTCGAGCATCGCCTGGTAGGCCTTCTCGACGCCGCGCCACTGGTTGCGCTTGGCGAGCCGCCGCATCTCCTCGGCGAGGCGGGTGTGCTCGGCCTCGGCGGCGTCCTTCGGGGCGGCGTGCGCGGGCGCGGCCACCACGACGAGGGGGACCAGGCTGGTCAGCGCGAACATGGTTCCTCCAGGG
>WGAH01000189.1 GCA_015489145.1 Deltaproteobacteria bacterium | reverse complement strand
GTCTATCTCCACGACATCAAGCAGGAGGCCCTCGACGCGGGGGTGGCCCGCATCATGGGCTACGTCCGCAAGGGCGTGGCCCGGGGCAAGCTCAGCCCGAAGGCCGCGAAGGCCATCGAGGACAAGCTCGTCCCCACCCTCGACATCGCGGACCTCGCAGACTGCGACTACGTGCTCGAGGCCGCCAGCGAGGACCTCGCCGTCAAGCGCGCCATCCTCGCCAACCTCGAGGCGGTGGTGCGCCCCGACTGCCTCGTCGGCTTCGCCACCTCGGGCATTCCCCGGGCGCGCATCGCCGCCGAGGCGAAGCACCCGGAGCGCTGCTTCGTCAACCACCCCTTCTTCCCGGCCTGGCGCAGCCTGCCCATCGAGGTGGTGCCCAGCGGCGACGAGGCGCTCGGCGAGCGCATGATGGCCACCCTCAAGCGCCTGGGCAAGGTGCCGGTGATCACCGCCGACGTGCCCTGCTTCGCCGCCGACGACATCTTCTGCAACTACATCAACGAGGCCGCCCGCATCGTCGAGGAGGGCATCGCCACCCCGGCCCAGGTCGACAAGGTGGTGAACGACGCGATTCGCGGCGGCGGTCCCTTCAACGTGATGGACGGCACCCGCGGCAACATCCTCACCGTCCACTGCCAGGTGCTCATGCAGGAGGACGCCGAGGCCCGCGGGCGCGCCGAGGAGGCCGCCTGGTTCGCCGCCTCCCCGCTCCTCGAGAAGCAGGGCAACGCGCCCTGGCACGACCGCCGCAACCCCGGCGACCCGGCCACCGACGAGGCGACGGCCAGGGTCATCCTCGACCGCATCCTCGCCGTGCTGCTCGGGCGCACCTACGCCGTCATGGAGGACGGCACCTGCGAGGCCGGCGATCTCAACTGGCTCACCCGCATGGCCCTCGGCTTCCGCGAAGGTCTCCTCGACATCGCCGCCGAGCTGGGCCCCGACCGGGTCGCCGAGCTGTGCGAGGCCTACGCCGCCGAGCACCCGGGCTTCCGGGTCCCCGAGACGGTGCGCGCCCGCAAGCCCCTCGACTTCCTCCGCAACGTGCGCGTGCGCCGCGACGGCGACATCGCGGTGGTCAGCGTCTTCCGGCCCGAGGTCAAGAACGCGCTCAACCAGCGCACCATCGCCGAGCTCGACCGCGTGTTCCGCGAGGTCGAGGCCGACGAGGGCGTCGCCGGCCTGGTGCTGACGAGCTGGGACGGCAGCCTGGCCGGCGCCGACATCGGCGAGCTGGCCGGCCTCGAGACCCCCGAGGACTGCGAGAACATCTGCACCACCACCCACCCGGTGTTCATGCGCCTGTCGACGATGGCCAAGCCCACGGTGGCCGCGGTGGACGGCCCGGTGCTCGGCGGCGGCGCCGAGCTGAGCATGTGCGCCAAGGCCCGGGTGGTCGGCCCGAACCTGCTCCTCGGCCAGCCCGAGGTCAACCTGGGCATCATCCCCGGCTACGGCGGCACCCAGCGCCTGCCGCGCCTCGTCGGCGTCGAGCGGGCGGTGCCCATGCTCCGCACCGGCGCCCCCGTCGGCGCCCGCGAGGCGGTGGAATGGGGCTGGGCCCAGGAGGTCGCCGAGGACTTCGTCGGCGCCGCCAAGGGCCTCGTCCGCGCGGCCATCGACGGCAAGCTCACCCTGGAGCCGGTCGACCCGGCGCCGGTCGAGGTCGGCGAGCTCCCCGAGGTGGACCTCGGCCACCACTCCCTCGCCATCGACGAGATCCTGTGCGACGTGATCCGCACCGGCCTCGCGCTCCCCCTGGAGGAGGGCCTCGCCGTCGAGGCCCGGGGCTTCGGGCGCTGCAAGCGCACCGTCGACCTCCAGATCGGCATGGTCAACTTCATGGTCAACGGTCCGCGGGTGCCCGCGGAGTTCCTGCACGAGTAGGAGGCCCACATGCTCCAGGACACCCCCATCGTCATCCTCGACGGCGCCCGGCGGCTCCCCCGGGCCGACATCCTCGTCGACAACAAGAAGCCGGGCCTGTTCTCGCGCTTCTCCACCACCCAGCTCGGCGGCATGGCGATTCGCGCCACCCTCGAGCACACCCCCGTCGACGCCGAGCGCATCGGCCACGTCGTGATGGGCATGGCCCAGCACAGCCACCGCGACAGCATCTACGCCGCCCGGGGCATGGCCTGGCGCGCCGGCCTGCCCGAGACGGTGCCGGCGCTCACGGTGGCGCGCATCTGCGGCAGCGGCGCCGAGGCGGTGAGCGTGGGCGCCGAGATGATCCTCGCCGGCGTGCGCTTCGACCCCGACCGGCCCTTCCTCGTCGTCGGCGGCGCCGAGTCGATGCAGTACCCCTTCTGCCTCTACCAGTACCGGGGCAAGAAGGTCGGCGCGGCGGTGCACAAGTACGGCCCCATCGATCCCCACGCCCTTCCCAAGGGGGTCCACCTCCAGGACATGCTCCTGATGAGCCTCTACGACCCCTCCGCGGGCATGGCGATGGCGAACACCGCCGAGGAGCTCGGCCGCCGCTACGGCATCACCCGCGAGGAGTGCGACGCCTTCGGCTACCGCTCGCACACCCTGGCGAAGAAGGCCCGCGACGCCGGCTGGTTCGACGAGGAGATCGAGCCGGTGAGCGTGAAGCTCGACGGCGCGAAGCCGCCGGTCGAGGTGCGCTACGACACGCACATCATGGACGACGTGAGCATGGCCCGCATGGCCCGACTGCGCCCGGCCTTCGAGGCCGGCGGGGTCATCACCGCCGGCAACGCCAGCGCCGTGGTGGACGGCGCCGCCGCGATGGTCCTCGCCCGCGAGTCCGACGCCCGCGCCGCCGGCGCCCGGCCGCTGGCCCGCCTCGTCGGCATGGCCGTCGCCGGCTGCGACCCGAAGATCATGGGCTGGTGCCCGGTGCCGGCCACCGAGAAGGCGCTCAAGGTGGCCGGGCTGCGGGGCGACCAGATCGACCACGTCGAGCTGAACGAGGCCTTCGCCCCCCAGGCCCTCGCCGTGATCCGCGACTGGGAGAAGATGGGCATCGACCCGGACAAGGTCAACCCGATGGGCAACGCCATCGCCCTGGGCCACCCCCTCGGGGCCACCGGCGCGATCCTCACCCTCACCTGCGCCTACGCCCTGCGGCGCAAGGGCGAGCGCTACGGCCTCGTCTCGATGTGCATCGGCGGCGGGCAGGGCATCGCCCTCATCCTGGAGAACCCCGAGGCCTGATCGCCGGGCGCGGGCGGCCTTCTCGTCGCCGCCCCGCCCGCGATCCGCCTACGACCGGCTCGCCTGCAGCTCCCGCAGGCGGGCCAGCTCGTTCATGTGCCGGTGCTCGGCGGCGGCGAGGCGCTCGAGCAGGGCGCGGACCTCGGGGGCGGGCTCGGCGCGCAGCAGGCGGGCGTAGCGGTCGAAGGCCGTGGCCTCCATCGCGAGGGCGAGGTCGAGGATCGCCTCGGCCGGGCGCCCGGCGGCGAGCCAGCCGAGGAGGTCGGCGAGGGGGAAGCCGCCCTCGGCGAAGGCGCCTTCGCCGGCGGAGCCGGTCTCGTCGAGGGCGCCGGCGTGGGCCGCCTCCTCGCGGGCCAGGCCCTCGAACAGCGCGGCGGCGGGGGCGTCGCCGGCCTCGCGCAGCCGCTCGGCCGCCCGCCGGTAGAAGGTCTCGGTGGCGCGCTCCATCGCGGCGGCGGCCGCCCGCAGCGCCTCGGGGCCGTCGGCGGGCCGGAACAGGGCCTCGGCCAGGCCGCTCGTCGCGTAGGCCACGGCGCCGTCCCAGGCGGCGATGCCCCCGGCGAGGTTGACGACGTCGTCCCAGCCGGCGGCCCGGAGCTGCAGCGCGGCGGACATCGAGCGCATCCCCGCGTGGCAGACGGTGATCACCCGCCGGTCGCGCGGCACCTCGTCGAGGCGAAAGGGAAGCTCGGGCAGGGGGAGGAGCAGGGCGCCGGGAAGGTGCCCGCGGTCGAACTCCGCCGGCTGCCGCACGTCCAGGACCAGGTAGTCCTCGGGCTCGTGCTCGGCCATCCACGCGCGGGCCTCGGCCGGCCGCCACTGGGGGATCGTCGCGCTCACGCCCACCTCCGCCGGCTCCGTCTACCCCTCTCCGGCAGGGTCGACCACGAAGCGGCCCGACCAGCGGGTGCCGTCGTCGCAGCGCACGTCGAGGGAGCCCTCGCCGGGCTCGTCGCCCACCACGTCGAAGGTCCACTTGGGCGGCTCCTCGGCGGCGTGGGAGAAGATCGGGTCGTAGGGGAGGCTCACGGCGCCCGCGGTCTCGCCGGCGCAGGTGGCGGCGGGGTCGCTCACCGCGACGTTGACGTAGACGTGACCGTCGACCTCGACGGCCCAGGTGCCGCAGTCGTCGCCGTTGTCGAGGGGGCGGGCGGTGGAGCTGGCGGTGTCGGGAAAGCTCGCGCAGGCCCCGCCGGTGTCGGCGCCGCCGGCGCAGGCGAGGAGGAACGGGAGGAGGAGGCTCATGGGCGGCTCAGGCGATGACGAGGACGGCGCCGGCGGTGGCCATGGCGATGGCGGCGCCGCGCCGCGGGGTGAGGGGCTCGCGCGGGAGGACGGTAGCAAAGGCGAAGACGAGGATGGTGCTCACCTGGTTGAGGAGCGCCGCCCGGCTGACGAGGGTGAACTTCATGCCGCCCATCCACAGGATCATCGACAGGTAGCCGCCGAGCACCGAGCCGGGGACGGCGACCCGCCAGGGCGAGGAGGCCGACGGTGGCGGCCGGGACGGCGGCGGCCTCCCGCCAGGTGGCCGGCGCGATGCTCGTGGCGAGGAGCACGGCGGCGATGGTGTTGTCGAACAGGTAGAGGGCCAGGGGTGGCATGGACTCGCCGCCGCGGCGCCCAGCGCCATCGCCTCGCCCAGCCCGTCCACCGCCGCGCTCCCGGTCGAGCGGGGAGGCTAACGCGCCCCGTCGGCCTCGATGCGCCGGCGCCGGTCGGCCTCGCGCCAGTCCTCGACCGGGTCGCGGGGCCAGACGGGGCCGTCGGCCGGGCGGGACAGGGCGGCGCGCAGGTCGGTGGCGCCGCGGGTGCGGGCGTAGATCGTCTTGCGGTTGTAGGCGGCGAAGTAGAGGCGGAAGGGGAACAGGGTCTTCACGACGACCACGCCGGCGGCGAGGATCGGGAGCCCCAGCTCGCGAAAGAAGCGCGGCTTGCTCACCATCGGCGGGGCCTCGGTGAGGACCAGGGCGACGGGCCCCAGCTCGACGACGGCGGCGCGGCCGAAGGGGCCGGCCGGGGCCAGGCGGCGCACCCGGCCCTCGACCGGGAGCGGCGGGCTCGTCTCCGGGTCGAGGCGGCCGCCGACCGCCCCGGCGAAGCGCCCGCCCTCGCCGGCGGCGAAGGCGGCGGCGACGGCCTCGGGGTCGCGGAGGGGCACGTAGCTCCGCATGTCGCGGCCCCGTTCGAGCAGCGCGCGCAGCACGGCGGTGTTCTCGCCCGGCGCCCCGGCGCCCACCGCGTCGGAGGCGTCGCAGAGGCAGACCGTGCCCAGCGCCCGGGCCGCCGCCGCCCGCCGCGCGCCCTCGATGGCGGCGTCGATGGCGAGGGGCTCGGGCGGCAGGAGGGTGCGCGCCGCCCACAGCGCCTCGGCGAGTTCCTCGGCCGCCGCCTCGGCCCGCTCCCGCGCGCCGGGGACGCGGGCGTCGGCCACGACCACCGGCGCCCAGGCCGGCTCCGGGGCCCGGCTCCAGGGCTGGCAGGCGAACACGCTCGCCGCCAGGATGCCGGGCTCGTCGTCCAGGGCGCGCAGGCGCCGGAAGATCGGCGCCATCGGGGGCAGCAGGTCGATGGTGGTGCCGCCGCCGACGATCATCGGCAGCGAGCGCCACGCCGTCGTCGGCCGCGCCCCGTCGAGCAGCACCCGCAGCAGCGCCCGGCCGGCGCGCAGGCCGGTGCGGAAGTGGTCGCGGTGGGGGTTGGTGCGGTAGCCGACGACGAGGTCGACCTCGGCGAGGACCCGCCGGTGGATGTGGGCGTGGAGGTCCATCGTCGCGGCGACGGGCACGTCGGGACCCACGCGATCCCGCACCGCCCGGAGCAGCTCCACGTCGGCCTCGGGGTGGCCGGCCGCGGCCATGGAGCCGTGCAGCGCCAGCATCACGGCGTCGACGGGGCCCGCGGCGTCGAGCGCCGCGAGCAGGCGGTCGCGCAGGGCGGCGAAGGTCGGGGCGCGGAGGGGGCCGCCGGGCACGGCGCCGGCGCTGATCAGGGGCACGGGCTCCACCCGCCCCTCGCCGTGCCGGCGCAGCGCGGCGACGAAGCCGGACAGCTCGGCGCGCCGGGCGAAGCCGGCGACCTCGGGCCGACCGGGCTGGCAGGCCGCGAGCAGCGCCTCGCCCTCGAGCCAGTGCAGGCGGCGGAAGTCGTCGAGGCGGGTCGGCAGCGGCGAGCAGGCGTTCGTCTCCTGGGCCACCCGGCCGAAGGCGACGCGCAGGCGCCGCGTTCCCCGACGTCCCGCCCTCCCGGCTCGTCTCCGTCTCGCCACGGCGGTGCTCCTCGCGCTACCCTCGGTTCGAGCCTTTTACCTAATCCCTCGCCGCGCGCGGAACGTCGCGCTCGCCGGAGGCGCCGTGGCCGACCTTCACCCGCTGCTGCCCCATGGCCCGCTGGAACCGGCCTTCACCGACGTGTGGTGGCTGCGGGGCACGGTGCGCCTGAACGCGCTCGTGACGATCAGCCGCACGATGGTGGTGGTCCGCGACGCCGGTGAACTCGTGCTCCTGAACGCGGTGCGCCTCGACGAGTCGGGTCTCGCCGCCCTCGAGGCCCTGGGCCCCGTCCGCCACGTCGTCAAGATCGGCTCCCACGGCATGGACGACCGCTGGTGGCTGGCGCGCACCGGCGCGACGTACTGGACCCTGCCCGGGGTCGAGCCGCCCCCCGAGGCGCGGGCCCGCGCGGTGCTCGGCGACGACGGCCTGCCCATCGCGGACGCCCGCCTCTTCCGCTTCGAGGCGGTGCCCCCGGAGGCCCCCGAGGCGGCGCTGCTCCTCGAACGCGACGGCGGCGTGCTGCTCACCTGCGACAGCGTGATGAACTTCACGGACTTCACCGGCTGCAACCTGCTCGGGCGGCTCAGCGCCCGGATCATGGGCTTCGACCGTCCGGCGCAGGTCGGGGTCATCTGGCGCAGGGTCTTCGACAAGCCGCGCGGGTGCCTGGCCCCCGACTTTCGGCGGCTCCTCGGGCTGGAGTTCCGCCACCTCGTCGGCGGCCACGGTCCCCCCCTGCGCGACGGGGCGCGCGAGGCGCTGGCCGCCACCGTGCGGGAGCTCTGGGGCGAGGCGGCCTGACCGCGCCTGCCCGCCGCCGCGTCGGGACCGGCGACGGTGCGGGAGGGGGAGCATCATCCCCGGCGCCGCCTCGCCGGGCACATCGTGGGCGACGGCCGCTTCCTCCACCGATCTTCCGGCCGCTCCCTTCGGCCGGACCCGTCAGGGCCGGGGGGGCTGCCCGGGCCGCCCGGGCGTGAACCCGGACCTCGGGGGCTCCCCGCCCGGCCGTCCACCCGGCCTGCCGCGGGCGGGCGGCCCGCCGCCGCCCTTGCGGAGCTGGCCGCGCTCGTTCGGGTTGTTCGGCGGATTCCGGATGAGCTCGTGGTCGTCCTGCGTGCACACGCCCTCGGGGAAGCGGGTCGCCAGCGAGGTGGCCTGGCCGCGCCACAGGCCCATGCGCGGGCGCCAGCGGTGGGCGGCGTGGCTCGCCACGAAGGCCAGGACCCCGAGGGCGAGGATCCAGGAGCGTGGGCGCAGGCGGGAGGCGCCGGCGACGGCGGCGGCCAGCGCCGCCGGCACCGCGACCTCGACGTGGCGGGGCTGGGTGAGGATGACGAAGGCGGGCAGCGGCAGGACGAGGGCGGAGAGCATCGCGAGCCGCCGCGGACCCCGGAGGAGGAGCGTGCCCAGCCACCCCAGGCCGACGGCGGCCCAGCCCCAGGGCACGTTTCCGAGGCTGAAGCGCGCGTGGGCCACCGCCAGCACGAGGCGGTTGCCCGTCTGCTCGTAGCGGGTGATCGCGGTCTCGATGACCTGGTAGTTGCTGGCGCCCGGCACGTTCTCGCGGAACGAGGTCGCCTGCTTCAGCCGGTGCATCCAGGTCACGCGCCAGGGAAGCGCCGGCGGGTGGCCCAGCAACAGCGGGGCGAGCACGAGGACCGCCAGCACCGCCGCCATGCGGCCGAGGCGGCGCTTCCAGCTTCCCGCCGGCACCGCGGCGGCGGCGACCGCCAGCGCGGCGAGGATGAGGCCGTGCTCGCGGGTCCAGTGCGCGACGGTCGCGAAGGCGGCCAGCGCCGCCAGCCGGCCGCCCGTCGGTCGCTCCAGCCAGCGGCCGAACACGACGGGCGCGGCCGTGACCACCAGGGCCGTGAGGGCGTCGGGCTGGAACTGGAGCCCCATCACCGCGAGGTTGGGCCAGGCGAACACGAGGAGACCGGCGCCGAGGGCCCAGGGCGGCGAGGCGCCGAGAAAGCGCGCGGTGCGGTAGGTGGCAGGGGGGAGCAGGACGTAGGCGGCGGCGCTGACGAGCAGCGCGGCCTCCACGGCATCCACCCCGGCGAGCTTGTCGACGAGGCTGGCGAGCAGGGGAAAGAGCGGGGGGAACATCGGCACGATGCCCCGCTCGAGCGACAGCACCGTGCTGCACCACAGGTTCGGGTCGCTGCCGAGCGGGGTGGCGTAGGCGTCCAGGCCCGCGCGCAGCCAGGTGATCGCCAGGAGCCCCAGCACCGCGAGGAACGCGGTGAGCCGGCCGTCGGTCCGTCCAACTGCCCTGCGCGGCCGGTGCATCGCTCCTCCTGCTCCTGTCGGGGGCCGGCGCCCGCCGGCGGTCACATCCCGGGCGGGGGCACGCCGTCGATGACGACGTCTTCACAGCTCGCGCGGGCCTCGCCCGGGGGGAACAGGCCGCACGGCTTGGTGTAGCCGGCCCGCCCCGGGAAGAGGCCGGCGCTGTTGCCGAAGCTCTTGCTGTGGGCCAGCTCGGGGTCGAGCTGGAGCATGGTGGTGACGTCCTGCCGCATCACCGGCTCGCCGCCGCGCTGGGCCCAGGTGGCCGACCACTGCTGCAGGACGTGCACCGCGCAGTGCTCCTTCAAGGCACCGGCCTTGGCGCACAGCTTCACGGCCTCGTCCAGCGATGTCGCCGACGGCACCGTCACCCCGCGCAACCACTCGAGGTAGCAGGAGTCGCGGAAGCGGGGCTCGGTGATGCTCTTGCAGACCCGCTCGTTCCTGCCGAAGCTGGGGTCGCGACGGATGAGGGTCTCGTAGCACTGGTCCCGCACCTCGGGGGTGCGGAACCCGCCGCAGGCGGCGAACCACCGCTCGGAGGCGAGCGACTCGTCCTCCTGGAGGTTGCCGAACAGGCACCAGTCCAGGTGCTCGCCGGCCAGCCCGGAGCATCCCTCGGCCCAGGGTCGCAGTTCGGCCGGCGCCTCCCCCTGCCCCCCGCACGCGACGGCCAGGCCCAGCGCCGCGGCCAGCCGGCCGGGGTTCACTGCTGGTTCTCCGTCCACAGGTGGGGACGGTTCCACTTGTTCAGGCAGGTCCGGGTGAGGTCGGCCGGGAGGGTGCCGCACAGCGCGGTGGCGGTCGTCAGGTCGATCCCCGGAGGGGCGAGCCCGAACAGGCGGTCGATGGCCGCGGCCCGCACCGGGGGGGCCTGGATGTACTGGACCAGGTGAATGGCGTCCTGGGTGCGGTCGGCCTGGGCGTAGGTGATCATGGTGTCGAAATAGCACCAGTCGCGCTCGGTCGCGTCGGAAACCTTCGCGCAGTCCCTGACCTTCTTGCCGCAGCTTCCCCCGCCCAGCGCCAGGGCGCCGGCCAGCGCGAGCCAGGTGGGGCCTCGAGGGTCTTGTTTCATGCGAAGCCCCTATCCCAGCGGGGAGGGCGCATCTCGCCCGAGTCTCCCCCCGCCGCGCCGGAGCCCTCCTCCGGGATGTCGGCGGCGGCGCCCGCCCGGGGGAGGGGGAGGGCGAGGGCCTCGATGCGGAGCACCGATCCGGCGAGGCGCGATTCCAGGAGCCGGGCGATTCGGGGCAGGACCCCGCGGGCGGCGGCTCCCAGGAGGAGGGGCATCGCCCAGGCGACGAGGAGCTAGCGCGGCCACGGGACCACCTCGAACGGGGTGGAGGCGATCAGGGCCTCGTCGTCGATCTCGGGCCGCGGGCCCTCCGTGGGAGCCCCGGCGGCTTCGTCGGGGCCTCCCGACGCGCCGCCCCCGGCGTCGGGAGAGGGCGCCGCGTCGCCGGCGAGGCCGCCCTCGCCGGGCGTGCGCGGCGCCGCGGCGGGGCTCCCCACCGCCTCGCGCACCCGCACCTGCACGTCGTTGCGTTGGCCGGCGAGGAGGCGCAGGGGCGTGCGCTTGACGAGCGGGGCCATGGGGGCCGGCGCCCCGTCCCGCACGACGAGCTCGGTCGGCAGGGGCTCGTCGAGGCGGACGCGCGCGATCCAGAGGTGGTCGCCGGCGAAGGCGTCCGCCGGGTCGCTGCCGTCGTCGAGGGCCATCACCGCGTGGGTGGCGCCGTCGGGGTTGACGAGGACCACCCACGGCTGCGCGAGGTTGCGAACCCGCTGATCGTCGATCCGCACGACCAGCTCCGTGGCCTCCGCCGCGAAGGCCGGGGCCGCGAGGGCCGCGAGGAGGCCGAGGAGCGCCACGGCTACTTCTGCGGCGGCTGCGGGCCTCCCTGGGCCCCGCCGGGCCCGCCCTGTCCCATGCCGCCCTGCTGTGCGCCGGGCCCGCCCTGTCCCATGCCGCCCTGCTGTCCCATGCCGCCCTGGCCCATGCTTCGCGCACCCTGTTGGCCGCCCATGCCGCCCTGGCCCATGCCGCGTGCGCCCTGCTGCGCGCCGGGCCCGCCCTGTCCCATGCCGCCCTGCTGGCCCATCATGCCGCCCTGGCCCTGACCGGCCTTGCCCATCATGCCGCCCTGCTGGCCCATCATGCCGCCCTGGCCCTGACCGGCCTTGCCCATCATGCCGCCCCGCTGGCCGCCCATGGCGCCCTGCTGTCCCATCATGCCGCCCTGCTGGCCCGTGGCCCCCGGGGGCGTGCCGCCCGGGCCGCCGCCCTTGTTGGCGACGAGTCCGCCCTGGCCGAGGGGCTGGGCCTTCAGGCCGCCCTTTCCGCCCCGCCGCCCGGGACCGGTGAAGGCGGCCGTTCCGCCGAGCCGGCTGACGTACTCGGCGATCGCGCCCTTCTCGAGGAGCGACAGCCAGTCGTCCTCGTCGATGCCCGCGCAGGCGTCCAGGAGGCGCTGCACCTTGGTGGCCTGGGCGGCGAGGAGCGCGTCGTCGATGGCCGCCAGCCCGTCGGCCACCGCCTTCGGAGCGCTTTCGTCCTCCGGGTCGAGGTCGGCGACGAGGGTGTCGAACTCGCCGACCCGGATCGAGATCTTCATGCTCTCGGCCTCGATCATGAACTTCAGGCCGAGCAGGGTGCGGCGGGCGCGCAGCTCGGCCTCCTCGTCGGTGTTGGACGCGACCCAGGACGGGAGGTTGCGCCCCAGCGAGGTGGCGAGGACGAGCCGCGACCGGCGCAGGATCTCGTCGGCCTCGGGCGAGGCGAGGATCGCTTCGAGGCCCTGGGGCCCCGCCGCCGCCAGCATGTCGGCCAGCGCCTGCCGGTCGGCTTCGAGGGAGGCGCGCTCGGCCTCCTGCAGGCGGGCCAGGGTGGCGTCGGCGCCGTCGACGGCGCAGCCCCCGGCGAGGAGCCCCTCGAGCTCGGCCATCGCCTGCCGGATGCGGTGGTCCTCGACCTTTCGGGCGAGGGCCCGGCGATCCAGGACCTCGCGCATGCGCCCGGCCGCCGCGTCGTCGACGCCCTCGACGAGGCTCACGAGCTTCACCCACGGGTCGCGTCCGGCGGCGTCCTTGGGGCCGGCGGCCTCGTCGGCCCCCTTGGCGTCGCCCGCGTCGCTGGCCTCGTCCGCCGAGGGCGGCGCGGGCACCGGCGCCAGCTCGTCGTCTCCGCAGGCGGCCGCCCCGGTCCACAGGAGGGCCACGAGGCTCCAACGACCGATCCGAGCCGCCCCGTTCCTTCGCATCGCCTGCATCCGGCCTCCTTCGGGTGAGCGGGTCGGCGGCGCCTCGCGCCGCGCCCTCCACCTGCCGAGCTTCACGCGGGGCAGCGTAGCACCTCCCGGCTCCGACTCCCAGCTTTGCGCCCGCTTGACGGCGCGGGGAGGGGACGTCCGCCCGCCTCGACGCCGGCGCGCCGGGGACGAGGTGGGATGATAGGGCGAACCGATGAGCCCGGGCGCCCACCAGCCATGAGCCCCTTCCGCCGGCGCGTCCTCGCCGGGGGCGGAGGGCTCGTGCTCCTCGTCGCCCTCGGCGTGCTCGTGGGGCGGTTCGGAGCGACCTTCGCGGCGATGTCGCGCAGTCCCCTCATCCCGATCCTCGCGGCAGCGTTCGTGGGCGTCCTGGGCCTGGGACTCGCCTGGCGCCTCGCCTGGCGCCTGTTCGGGCGGCTTCCCGTCGCCTCGCCCGATCGCCTCCGCGCCCTGCCGCCCGCCGCCCCGGCGCCGCCGCCCGCCGGCCCGGTCGACGAGGCCCTCGCCCGTCCCGGCGTCGCGCTGGTGGTGGGCCGCGCCGACCTTGGCGCGCTGCTCCGCCACGCCGGCGCGGCGGGTCGCCCCACCCTGGTGTGCGCCCGGCGGCGTCCCCCCTCTGGCCGCTGGCTGCCGGGGCCCGCCACCGAGATCGACGCGGCACGCCTGGCGCGGGTGGTCGCCGAGGACGCCGCCCGCGCCGGCGTCTCGGAAGGCCCGCCCCTCCTGGTGATCGACGGCGCCGAGGCCCTGGCCGGCCGCGCCCTCGCCGAGCGCGACGAGGCGCGGCTCGCCCGCGCCGCCGCGTCCCTGCGCGCCGCCCTGCCCGGCGCCACGGTGGTGCTGCTCCTCGACGCCGAGGCCGACCGGGCGCTCCTGCCCGACCCGGCGGGACGGCGCCTGCTCGGGCGGGTCGACCGGCTCCGGTACTGGCGCGGCGGCCTCCGCCGTCCGCTCACCCTGGCCCGCCGGGGCGGACTGGGCCGCTGGCTCCTCGCCCGGGGCACCCCCCGCGCCCTCGACCCGGGCAGCGAGCGCTGGGAGACGCGCGCCTGGTTCGTCGGCGCCGCCCTCCTCTCCCTGCTGGCGGTGCTCGCGACCCTGGCCCCTTCCCTGGTGGGCGGAACGGGCGACGCCCGCCTCCTCGGCCGCGCCGCCGCCTCGCTGCCCGGCTCGCTGTGGAGCGACTGGTGGGTGGCCCGCGCGCTGGCCGGCGGAGGCGACCCCTTCCACAGCGACGAGGTGCTCTGGCCGGTCGGGCTCGACCTCGTGCCGGTGTTCGGCAACCTCGCCGCGAGCTTCCTGTCGGTGCCCTTCCAGTGGCTCTGGGACTACCCGCGGTGGTGGAACCCCTTTGTCGTCGCGGTGCTCAGCGCGAACGGCCTCGGCGCCTGGGCGCTGGCCCGCGCCGCCGGCGCCGGCCGGCCGGGCGCGCTGCTCGCCGCGGTCGGCTTCGCCGTGGCCCCGCCGCTGCTGCGCCAGGTCTCGGCCGGCGACCAGACCCAGTTCCTCGCCTTCCCGCTGGCCCTGGCCGGCGCGGCCACCCTGCGGGCCCTCGACGGCCAGCGACCCCGCGACGCGACCTGGGCGGGGCTCGCCGTGGGGTTCGCCGGCGTGGCCTCCTGGGTCCACGGCCTGCTGGCGATCCTGCTCCTCGTCGTCCTCGCCGCCCACCGGTGGTGGGTGGACCGGGAGGCCCGCCCGGCGCTGGCGCGGCAGGCGGGCCCCGCCCTGCGCGCCTGGCTGCCCTCGCTGGTGGCCGCGGGGCCGCTGCTCGCCCTGGCCAACCGCGACGCGCTGCCCGGCCTCTACTGGGGGACCCTCCCCCACGAGCACGCCGGCTCGCTGATCGACGACCTGTTCCTCGGCGTCATCCGCGACCACTCCCTCGACCTCGCCGGCCTCCTCGGCGGCGGCGACCCCCGGGTCCTCGCCGTGGCCCTCGCGGTGGCGGGCCTGCTCGCCGCCGGCCTCGCGCGTCCCGACACCCGCGGCTGGGCCGGGCTGGCGCTCGCCGGCATCGCCCTCGCCGCCGGCCCCTACCTCCTGTTCGACGGCGGCGCGCTGCTGCTGCCGCTCGCCTGGGCCGACCGGGCGGTGCCCTTCCTGTCGCGCCTGCACCAGCCCGAGCGGCTGCTCGTGCCCGCGGCGCTGGCGGTGCTCGTCGTCGCCGCCCGCCTCCTCCACCGGCGACCCCGGCTCCTGCCCCTCGCCCTCGCCGCGGGCACGAGCAGCCGCTCGGGCTGGTGCAGGCGCGACAGGAAGGGCACCGCCCGGTCGGCCCAGGCGAGCGGCAGCAGCAGC
>WGAH01000188.1 GCA_015489145.1 Deltaproteobacteria bacterium | reverse complement strand
TGCCCTCGGTGATCTGGGCCTTCTACGCCTTCCTGCGCGACCCGGAGGACTACCTCGTCGTCGTCCACACGGCGGTCTCGCCGGGCGGCGACGTCGACACCACCGCGGCGATGGCCGGCGCGATGGCCGGCGCCCGCTCGGGCATGGAGGCCCTTCCCTGCGGCGCCCGGCGCGTCCACGACCAGGGGGGCTGGAACCACCACGCCCTCGCGAAGCTCGGCCGCCAGCTCGCTCGCGCCGCCCTGGCCTGAGGGCCACGGCGCGGTGGGTGTGTCGTCGGGGCATGACGGCCTCAGCGGGCACTTGCCGCACGCCGGACACGGCCTTGGCAGGTCGGGTCGGTGCGCGTCCGACCCGACAAGGATGGAGTGGTGGAAGATGGTTGGTGCTGCACCGAAGTTGGTGTGTGGGTGGATGGTCCAGAAGGACAGGCCCGCCCATCGAGTTTCCTGGTGCTCGATGGACGCGAGTTCGTGCCGCCCGACTCGGCCTCGTAGGATGTTCGCACGAAAGGAGGAGACGGGATGAGACCTGGAGGCCAGGAAATCCTGCTTCGCATCGGCTGGCTTCCGGTGGTGGTGGGCTGCGGTGGCGATCATCGTGGCGACACGGGTGCCCACGAATGCGAGCCGGACGAGACCTACGTCCTGGGTGACCGGGATGAATCCGAGTGGCCCGAAGGCGAGAACTACGGCGTCGCGGACGTGCTCGCGGACTACGCCGAGGCGCAGGGCGCGTGGACCGTCACGTTGGATTGCGGCGAGGACGCGGGTTCCAGCAGCGGGACGGTGTCCTTTTCCGGCGATGTCGACCCGAGCGACTGCGAGGTGAACGTCTACGAGCCGGTCTGCGGCATCACCGACTCGGATCTGTCCGTCGAGTGCAGGGGTGAGCCGGGCGTGTTCGTCGAGTTGAACCTCCCGGACCGGGGCGACTGGTCGGGCGATGGCGGCTGGGTTGAAATCAGCCGCTCGGGTGTCGGCACGCTCAGCCCGTGGGGGATCGTCTGGGAGGCGACGGACGGGCTCGTCGTGAAGATCGAGGGGAATGCTCATCTCACCGGCGCTCCAACAAGTGGCAAGATCACGGAGCTGCCGGATGATGACAGTCCGTACGGGTTCACGAACTGCATGCTCACCGTCGATGGGCCCGCCGAGGGCGAGGCGCGCCGCCGGTGGGGCCCGACCCTCCCGGCCGAACCGCCGACCTGCCCGGCACCCGCTTCGCGCTGACGGCCCTTCTGCTCAGCGAAGGTGCGCCGCCAGCGCCCGGCCGGTGTGGCTGTCGGGGCAGGCGGCCACCGCCTCGGGCGGGCCGGCGACCACCACGCGCCCGCCTTCCTCCCCGCCCTCGGGGCCGAGGTCGACGACGTGGTCGGCGGCGGCGATCACGTCGAGGTGGTGCTCGATGATCACCACGGCGTGACCGGCGTCCACGAGGGCCTGCACCGCGCGCAGCAGGCGCTCGACGTCGGCGAGGTGCAGGCCGGTGGTCGGCTCGTCGAGGAGGTAGACGGTCTCCTCGGGGTGGCCCACCAGCTCCCGGGCGAGGTGCAGGCGCTGGATCTCGCCGCCGGACAGCTCGGTGAGGGTCTGGCCGAGGCGCAGGTAGCCGAGGCCGACGTCGGCCAGGGCGTCCAGCCGCTGGCGCAGGCGCCGCTGGTGGCGGAACAGCTCCCGCGCCTCGTCCACCGACAGGTCGAGGACGTCGGCGATCGACAGCCCCTTCCAGCGCACCTCCAGGGTCTCGCGGTCGTAGCGCCGGCCGCCGCAGTGCTCGCAGGGCACGCGCACGTCGCTGAGGAAGTGCATCTCGACGGTCACCACGCCCTGCCCGGCGCAGTGGGGGCAGCGCCCGCCCAGGGGCGAGTTGTACGAGAAGCGCCCCCCCTTCCAGCCGCGCTCCCGGGCCAGGGGCACCTGGGCGAACAGCTCGCGAATCGGCCCGAGGAGGTCGGTCCAGGTCGCCGGGGTGCTGCGGCTGCTGATGCCCCCCACCCGCGCCCGCACCGGCACCACCCGCGCCGGCGCGCGCCCCCTGCCGGCACGGGCGGCCAGCCAGGGTTCGAGCACCTCGAAGACGAAGGTGGACTTGCCCGAGCCGCTGACGCCGGTGACGACGGTGAGGCAGCCTCGGGGCAGCCGGATCGGCTCGCCGGCGAGGTTGTGGACCTTCCGGCCCGGCACCCGCAACCATCCCTTCGGCTTTCGACGCCGATCCGGGGGTTCGATGCGCCGCCGTCCCGCGAGGAACTCCCCGGTGAGGGAGCCGGATCGCGCCACCGCCTCGGGGGGGCCGGCGGCGACCACCCGGCCCCCGGCCTCGCCGGCCCCGGGGCCGAGGTCGACGATGTGGTCGGCGGCGCGCATCACCTCGGGGTCGTGCTCGACGACGACGAGGGTGTTGCCGAGGTCGCGCAGGCCTCGCAGGGTGCCGAGGAGCCGGGCGGTGTCCCGGGGGTGCAGGCCGATGGTCGGCTCGTCGAGGACGTAGATCGCCCCGGTCAGGCGGGAGCCGAGCTGGGTGGCGAGGCGGATGCGCTGGGCCTCGCCGCCGCTCAGGGTGGCCGCCTCGCGGTCGAGGCCGAGCCAGCCCAGGCCCACGTCGTCGAGGAAGCGCAGGCGCTTGACGATCTCGGCGACGGGCTGGGCGGCGATGCGGGCGTCCGGCCCGTCGAGGCGCAGCCCTTCCCAGAAGGCGAGGGCCTCGCGCACCGTCATGGCGTTCACCTCGGCGATGTTGCGCCCGGCGACGGTCACGGCGAGGAAGGGCGGCGCCAGGCGCCCGCCGCCGCAGGTGGGGCAGGGGACCTCGCCGCGCAGCCAGTCGGCGCGCCCCCTCCAGCCCTCGACGATGGCGAAGACGCCGGGCCAGGGGCGTTCTTCGGCGCCCTCGGTGCGCCCGCCGCGGCCGGCGCGGCTCCAGGCGAAGGCGAGGGGCGCGTCGCTCCCCCGCAGGAAGGCCTCGCGCAGGGCGCCGGGCCAGCGGGCCGGCGGTGTGTCGGGGTCGGCGCCGTGGACGGCGAGGAGGGCGCCGAGGTGGGCGCTGGTGCGCGGCGAGCGGAACAGCACGCCGGCGAGGCGGCCGTCGAGGGCCTCCCGCAGGGGGCGCTCCGGGTGGGGCAGGATGCGCTCCGGGTCGAGGTCGGTGCGCCGACCGAGGCCGTCGCAGTCCGGGCAGGCGCCGTGGTGGCTGTTGAAGGAGAAGTGCCGCGGGTTGAGCGCGTCGGGGAGGAAGCGGCCGTGCTCGGGGCAGGTGGCCCGGCGGGTGAGGCGGCGGTCGCAGGTGGCGCAGGCGCCGCGCCCGCACCCGGGGGCGTGGCGGCGGCGCGGGCGGAAGCAGGCGTGGCCGTCGCCGTAGGCGTAGGCCACCGAGATCGCCTCGGCCAGCCGGTGGCGCTCGGCCCGGGCCGGGTCGAGGCGGTCGACGACGAGCAGGGCCTCGCCGATGCGGGCCTCGGGGTCCGCGCGGAGCAGGTCCTCGATGGTCCGCTCGCCGTCGTGCCAGACGCGGGCGAAGCCGTCGGATCGCAGGGCGGCGAGGGGCAGGTCGGGGGAGGTTCGCGCCAGGACGTGCCCGGGACCCGGGTTCTCGGCGGCGAGGCGCCGCGCCGCCGCCGCCGGCGACAGGGCCTCCAGCGGCCGCCGGCACACCGGGCAGTGGGGCCGGCCGATGCGGGCGTAGAGCAGCCGGAGCTGGTCGTGGATCTCGGTGACCGTCGCCACCGTGGAACGCGGGTTGTGGCCGCGATTTCGCTGGTCGATGGCGATGGCCGGGGCCAGGCCCTCGACCCTTTCCACCGGCGCCCGCCCGAGGCGGCCGAGGAAGCGCCGGGCGTAGGTGGACAGGCTCTCGACGTAGCGCCGCTGCCCCTCGGCGAAGATCGTGTCGAAGGCGAGGGAGGTCTTGCCGCTCCCCGACGGCCCCGTGATCACCGTGAGCTTCCCGCGCGGGATGTCCACGTCGATGCCGGCGAGGTTGTGGGTGCGGACCCCCCGGAGCGCGAGGTCGCGGCTCCGACGCCGCCGCCGGCGCCGCCAGCGGGGACCCGGCTCGGCGGCCAGGGGCGGGGCGAGGGCCTCGGCGAGGATGCGGCCGGTGGGGG
>WGAH01000187.1 GCA_015489145.1 Deltaproteobacteria bacterium | reverse complement strand
CCACGACGAGGCCCACCGCGCCATCGCCCGCGCCGCCCTGGAGCTGCTGCTGGGGACCCCGCCCCGACCCGAGCCGGGGCGCCGCCTCGCCCTGCGCCCCTTCGCCGAGGAGGCGGTGGCCGCCGTCTCCCCCGGCCGCCCCGACTGGCTGCGCCTCGTGCAGGCCGTGGCCCGCTGCCGGTGCGCCCTCGCCTTCGCGCCGGCGGGCGAAGGCGGCTTCACCCCCCTGCCCGCCGGCACCCTCAACGCCGCCGCCTTCCTCGCCGAGCCCCACCTCCTGCCCGGCGGCGGCGCGGCCCTGGTGCTGCCCACCGGCGGGCGCGCCGCCCTCGCCCTCGCCGCCGCCGCCTGGCTCGGCATGGCGCGCTCGGCGGGCGAGAACCCGCCGCGCGCCCTGCTGGTCTCGGAGGAGGCCGCCGTCGAGGACGCGCCGGATCGCGTGCGGATCGACGGCGCCCCCCTCCGCGCGAAGGTTCCCCTGGCCTCCCTGGACGAAGCCGCCGGCCGGGGCGGGCTCGCGGTGGCGCCCAGCCTGGCGGCGGCCGGGCACCTCCTCGACGGGCACGCCGGGCCGCCCCCGGACCTCGTGCTCCTCGACCCGGCCTGCGCCTCGGGCACCCCGGAGCGCCGCCGGGCCGGCCGCCGCGCCGGGGGCGCTCCCCCGACCGCCCCGCCGGACCCGGCGCTCGCCGCCCTCCCGGACGCCGAGCTGTTCCGGCGCCTCGACCAGCACCGCCTCGCCGCCGCCGAGGCCCTGCGCCTCCTCGGCCCGACCGCCGCGGGGTGGTTCCACGGGGTCGAGGGCGTGGACGCCGCCGGCCTGTCGAAGCTCCTCGCGCTGCCCCCGGCGGCGATGGCCGAGGCGGGAGCGGTGCGGAGCTGCCTCCGCAAGCTCGGAGCCGACGCCCTCGGGCGGGTGCTGCGGGCCACCGCCGACCCCGCGGAGGCCGCGCGCAAGGCCCTGGCCCGGGGCGAGGAGGCCGCCTTCGCCGAGCTGCACGGCCTGCCCCCGGCCCGGCTGCTCGAGGCTCGCGACCGCCTGGCCGCCGCCGTCGCCGGCGTGGACGCCGCGGTCGCCGAGGTCGTCCGCCGCAACCTCCCCCTCGTCCGCTGGATGACGCGGCGCTACCAGGGCCACCCGAACCAGGCCGACCTGCTCCAGGAGGGGGCGCTCGGCCTGGTGCAGGCCGCGCACCGCTACGACCCCACCCGGGGGGTGCGCTTCGGCACCTACGCCGCCTGGTGGGTGCGCCAGGGGGTCGAGGGCTGGCTGGCCCGGCACACGCGGACGATCCGCATCCCCGCCGGCACCCTGCGCCTGGTGCGGCGGGTGGCCCGCGCCGAGGAGCGCCTCGCCGCCGCCCTCGGCCGCGCCCCCAGCGAGGCCGAGATCGCCGCCGAGGCCGAGGTGCCCGTCGAAAAGGTCGAGCGCCTCCGGCGGCTGGCCCAGGACCTCGACCGCGGCTGCGCGGCCCTCGACGAGCCGGCCGGCGAGGCCGAGCGCCGCACCCTCGCCGAGGTGCTCGCCGACGACGAGGCCGTGATGCCCGTCGAGATCCTCGCCCACGACGAGCTGGTGCGGGCCGCCCTCGCGCTCCTCGACGAGCTCCCGGACCGCGAGGCCACCCTCCTCCGCATGCGCTTCGGCCTCGCGCCCCACGAGCCCCACACCCTCGAGGCGACGGCCCGCGCCCTCGGCCTCAGCCGCGAGCGCACCCGGCAGATCGAGCTGCGGGCCCTCAGCCGGCTGCGCGCCCGCGCCCTGCACCTCGCCGTGCGGCCGTAGGCGCCGGGCGGATCACGGCGGCGACACCGGCGCGCCGACGGTGCGGCCGAGGTCGCGCAGGGACTCCCAGCCCATGCGCCGCCAGGCGGTGCCGTAGGCGAAGCTCGGGAAGCTGCCGGCGATCTCGGCCTCCCAGGTGTAGCGCACCCGGGTGCCGCCGCCGTCGGGCTCCAGCCGCCACTCGCCGGCGAAGCGCGGCAGGCGCACCACGCCCTCCTCGGGGGGCGCGCCGGGGTGCTCGACGGGCACCCAGCGAAAGACCACCGCGTCTCCGTCCTGCTCGCGGGTGTAGCGGGCGACGTAGTCGCGGTCGTCGAGGGGGGCCGGGTAGTCGAGCACCACGTGCAGGACGTCGGGCTCCAGCACGTCGATGCGGAGCACGCTGTCGAACAGCTCGTGGTGGTGCCGCATCTCGGCCACCGCCCGCGCCACGCGCTCGACGGGAGCGGCGATCACGCCGGTGGAGCGGCACCACGGGCCGTCGGGAAGGCGGGCGCACTCGACGCGCACGGGCGCCTCTTCGAGCACCTCCCAGGGCGCGTCGTCGGGGGGCAGGGCCCGGGCGGGGCCGGCGAGCAGGGCGAGGAGCAGGCTCGGCATCATCGCGGAAGGGTAGCCGCTCCGGCGGGCGTTCGCTCTCGACACGGGCGCCGACCGCGGTAGAGGCAGGCGCGATGCCCGATCCCGTCGCCCTCGCCCGCCGCCTCCACGACGCCGCCTGCCGGCGGGGCGAGGCGAGCTACGTCGACCCGGCCACCGGCCTGCTCGTGATGACCGCCGTGTACCACCTGCGCCGGGGCGCCTGCTGCGGCGCCGGCTGCCGCCACTGCCCCTACCCCCCCGAGGCGCAGGCCGCCGCCGGCCGGCCCGCCGAGCCGCCGAGCTGGGAGGACCCGGAACGCTGGCGGAAGCCCCGGTAGAAGGGGCGGGTCGGCGCCTCGTCCCCGCGCGGGGAGGCCGGCGGTGCCGGGCCTACCGGCGGCGGCGGGCGAGGCCGAAGGCGAGGCCGAGGAGCGGCAGCCAGGCGAGGCGCGTCGAGCCGCCGGTGGCGCAACTGCAGCCGCCGCCGAAGTAACCGTCGTCCTCGGGCTCCAGGCCACCCGGGCCGCCGGTGTCGGCGGTGCCGGTGTCCGCCACGTCGTCGCTCGGGTCCAGCGGGTCGGTGCCGTTCGCCACCTCGTCGCCGTCGCCCACGCTGCCGCCGTCGGTGTCCACCACCAGCGGGTCGGTGCCCCAGGTGTTCACCTCGTCGCCGTCGCTCAGCCCGTCGTCGTCGCTGTCCGCGTCCAGCGGGTCGGTGTTCCAGGTG
>WGAH01000186.1 GCA_015489145.1 Deltaproteobacteria bacterium | reverse complement strand
GCGCAGGCCGGCGACGAGAAGGCCGGCGACGAGAAGGCCGAGGAAGCGCAGGCCGGCGACGAGAAGGCCGGCGACGACGAGCAGGCGGCGGCCGGCGAGGACGGGAAGGCCGACGAGAAGCCCGAGGTCACCGAGAAGGTCGTCTACGAGTACCTGCCGATCGAGATGGACGTGGAGGCGACCAACGTCTCGATGGAGAAGTTCGAGAAGGTCGCCAAGGCCCGCCTCACCCAAAAGGCGAAGGAGGCCGGCTACAGCGGGGTCAAGGACTTCCGCCTCATGCGGCGGCGCTGCAAGGACCGCAGGTGCACCGGCCACGCGGCGGGCAAGGCCTGGCGCAGCCACACCGTCAAGACCGAGAAGGCCGCCGAGTAGGCCCGCCCGAAACTGACGGAGATCGGGCGCTCGCGCGAAAGTTCGCCGTCGGGGGCCGCGCCCGGCCCGCGGGGCGGATCACGCCCTCGCGTGCGGTATAAACGGTCCTTCTCCAAGGAGGAACGATGCCGTCGCACCCGACTCCCCGCGGACCGAGCCGCCCGGCTCGCCCCTGGAACCTCTGGATGGTCGCGCTCCTCGCGATCCTCGCCGCCTGCACGAAGCCCGGCTCCTTCCAGGGCCGGCTCGTCGACGGGCTGACGGGCCAGCCCATCGCCGGGGCCCGGCTGCTCGCCAAGGCCCCGGACTCGCTGGACCTCACCTGCCAGGTCTTCGAGGCCACCACCGGCGAGGACGGCTCCTTCACCTTCGCAAAGACCTGCCCCGACACGCGCTACCGCATCGAGTCCACGGACGAGACCCTGCTCCTCGCCGACATGGAGCCCTTCGACGGCGGCGCCCAGCAGCCCCCGGTGGTCGAGGTCAAGGCCTGGCGCGGCGCCAAGGGCGGCGGCCTCTACATCGTCGAGGACGGCAAGGTCAACCGCGTCCCCACCTCGGCCGACATCAGCCGCAAGACCATCCTCGACAGCGACGAGGAGGTCCTCTACCCGGCGGCGATCCCCGGCACGATCCACCGGGTGAAGCCCGGCAGCTACCTGCTCGTCGCCACCGAAGGGTCGATCAAGAAGCTCGAGTTCTTCCCGCTCATCCAGGACGAGAACAAGCGCCGCTTCGGCACCCGCAAGGAGTGGACCACCCTCGACCCGTGGTGGTACGTCGGCGTGAAGTTCGAGTCCGACACGAAGTTCGAGCGGGTCGCCGCCGAGATGGACGCCTCCAAGGTCACCGACGTCACGGTCCAGGGCGTGCAGCTCCGCTACATCGAGGGCTCCGCCCTGCCCCCCGGCCGCTACGCGATCATGGGCAAGAAGGACCGCCGCATGTACATCATCGACTTCGGCCCCGAGGGCTGAGGTCCGGCGGGTCGGCGGCCCCGACCGGCCCGTGCAGCATGGGGCCGACGCCGCCGCCGAGGCGGTGGCCGGCGGACCGCGCGAGCAGGGCGTGGACGTAGGCCACCGCGGCCTCGACGGCGGCCGGCAGCGCGTCGCCCCGGGCGAGGCGGGCCGCCACCGCCGAGCTGAGGGTGCAGCCGGTGCCGTGGGTGTTGCGGCTGCGGAGGCGCGGGTGGCGGAAGACGCGCGGGGCCTCGCCCGGGAGGAACAGCCGGTCCTCGACGACGGCGCCCTCGGCGTGGCCTCCGGTGAGCAGCACCGGCACGCCGAAGCGGCCTGCCGCCTCGGCGCCATCGGCGGTGCCGAACAGGAGACGCAGCTCGGGGATGTTGGGGGTGAGCAGGGCGCAACGGGGGAGGAGGCTGTCGAGGATCACGGCGCGCCCCGCCTCGTCGAGGAGTTCCCGCCCCGAGGAGGAGCGGATCACCGGGTCGAGGACCACCGGGCTCGCGGCGGGGAGCCCGGCGAGGGCCCCGGCGACGGCCCGGGCGACCCCGGCGTCGTGGAGCATGCCGATCTCAAGACCTTCCTCGACCTCGGCGTCTACGGCATGGCCGTGCCCACCGCCCTCACGGTCCAGGACACGCGCGGGGTGCGCGGCGTCCACCCCGTGCCGCCCGACGTGGTC
>WGAH01000185.1 GCA_015489145.1 Deltaproteobacteria bacterium | reverse complement strand
TCACCGACCAGCAGCTCTGGTGGGGGCCCTCGCCCGACGGGCTGGGCTTCGACGAGGCGTGGCGCTGGCCCGGCGGCACCGGCGCCCACGTCGCCGTGGCCGACGTGGAGTACGACTGGCTGGAGGACCACGAGGACCTCGAAGCCGCCGTCGGGGCCCAGGCCTGGGGCTGGCCGTCCGGGCTCTACACCTTCCACGGCAGCTCGGTGGTCGGGATGCTCGTCGCCGGGGACAACGGCTACGGCGTGGTCGGCGGGGTGCCCGACGCCGAGGTCCTCGTCGCCTCCCCCTTCGACGACGACGGCACCTACGCGGTGGCCAGCGCCATCGACGGGGCGGCGGCGCTGCTCGACGCCGGGGACGTGCTCCTCATCGAGCAGCAGGCCGTCGCCCACGGCACCTACGTCCCGGTGGAGGTCAGCCAGGACGTCTTCGACGCCATCGCCGCCGCCGTGGCCCGGGGCATCGTGGTGGTCGAGCCGGGGGGCAACGGCGGCGCCGACCTCGACGGGGCCGAGTGGGACGGCATCTTCGACCGGGAGCTGCGCGACAGCGGCGCCATCCTGGTCGGCGGAGGCACGACCCCCCTCGACGGCCAGAACCCGCGGGAGTGGTACCTGTTCGGCAGCAGCTACGGCTCGCGGGTGGACGTGCAGGGGTGGTGGGACAGCATCGTCACCACCAGCTCCGGCGAGGAGGGCGAGGCGCGGGCCGACCTGTTCTTCCCCGACGGGGACGGCCGGCAGGCCTACACGAGCGCCTTCGGGGGCACCAGCGGCGCCTCGGCGATGGTGGCGGCGGCGGCGGCGGCGGCGCAGTCCGTCGCCTGGGCGGTGTGGGGCGAGCCCTGGGCGCCCGCCGAACTGCGCGCCGCCCTCGCCTCGACGGGGACGCCCGAGGGGCCGGGGAGCGCCGGGCACATCGGCCCCCAGCCCGACCTGCGGCGGCTGCTGCGGACGTGGATGCTTCGCTGATCAGGGGGCGCGGTCGCGGGTGGCCTGGAGCCGCGCGAAGGCCTCGTCGTCGAGGGAGAGCGCCAGGCCGACGCCCTGGATCATCGGCACCGCGACCCGGGCCCGGCAGCGCAGCTCGGCCTGGTCCGGGAGGCGGAGCACCACGTCGACGGGGCTGTCCCGGTCGCCGAGGCGGGGGTTGGGCACGAACAGCCCGCGGCCCCGGAGGTGGGTGTCGAAGTTGCGCTTGAAGGACGCGAAGGTGCGCCAGGACACGATCACCCGGGGGATGGCCCCGTCGTTTTCATAGGCGAAGTAGGGGTCGGGGAGGCGCTCCTCCGGCGCGAGCGAGACGACCTCGGTGGGATCGTCGGCGATGTCGTCTTCGGCGGCCGGGGCGGGGGGATCGCCCGGCGAACCGGAGCGCAGGGCGTCCACCCAGTCCGGCGGCCCGCGGCGGGCCTCGCCGCCGCCGGCTCCGGGCTGGCTGCCCTCGGCCGGGTGCTGGCGCAGGGCGTGGCGCAGGGCCCGGCGGCGCGAGGCCTCGGCGGGGCCCCGGGAAGGGCCGCCGTGCAGGGAAGATCCCGGCTCGCCCCACCGCGGCGGTTCCGCGGACCCGTCCCGATCCCCGGCCCGGCGCTGGGCGTACCAGGCGCGCACCTCGTCGAGCACGTCGGCGCCGGACAGGACCTCGAGGATCTGGGTGGCGTAGACGCGGGCGCCCGAGGGGCGCAGTTCGAGGAGGCGGCGCACCACCAGGCGGCCGGCGGCCTCGTTGGGGACCCCGGGCATCCCGGCGGTCCAGGCGCAGGTCTCGTCGTCGTCCAGCCGCTGCTCGGTCTCGAGGACGAGCCGGTGGTAGCCCAGCGACAGGATGCGCGCCGGCACCGCCCCCCCGGGGGTGAGGAGAAAGAGGTGCGGGGCGCGGTCGGCGGCTGCCATGGCGTGCAGGATACCGTGGAGAGGGGAGGACCGGAAGGCACCTCGCCGCGGGGGCCGGTCGTTCGGGGAGACGGCACGCGGAGCCGCCGACGTGATAGGGGGTGCCCGGCGGGTGTTGCACGGCCGGTGCCGGCCCCGGTCTTCAAAACCGGTGGGGCGCGTCGGAAGGCGTGGCTCGGTGGGTTCGACTCCCATCACCCGCCGCCATTCCAGGCGAATCCAGCGGCCGCAGCGCGGTTTTCACGATTGAGCCGCCCAGCCGGGTCACGTGTGGGTCATGCGGGCCCGGCGGAGCGCCTGAGCGACGGGGGGCAGGTCGGGGGCCTGGCGACCTCCCCGGCGGCTCATGCCCGCTTCCCGGGTCATCCCTCTCCCTCGACGAGCACCAGCTTCGGGCGGCCCCGGGGGTGGGGAGGAATCGTGGCCACGGCTTCCACCATCAGCGGCCACAGCCGGGAGCGGTCGGTGTAGTGCCGAGCTCCGGTGCCAGCGCCGGCGTGGCCCAGCAGCGCGTCGATCACGTCGGGGTGGACGCCAGAGCTGGCGAGGTGGGTCCGCACGCCAGCCCGCAGGCTGTGCAGGGGCCGCCCCGACCACACGTTCCGGGGCACGCCCGCGCGGCTCCACGCCCGGCGCAGGGTGCGCCCCAGGTGTCGCGCCTCTCCCGAGCGCTCGGCGGGGGGCGCGTCGACGAGCCAGGGCCCACCGCGATGCCAGGAGGCGAGCGCCTCGGCTGGAAGCGGGTGAATCGGGGTGACCACCGGCTCATTCCCCACAGCGGGGTGGTCGCTGACGAGGGCGGCATGTCCCCGCCTGGCGCGGCCGGCTCCTTCGCAGGTTTCCCTGGTTTCTTCCTGATGCGTGGCCAACCGGGGGGGCGGCGTGACGGCGGCCTCGCGGTGGGGGATGTCAGCGCCCTGGCAGGTAGCTCCGAGGGTCGAGGCAGGCGTCGTACTGCTGGCGGTCGATGCGAATCCAGTCGGTGCCGTTGATGCCGCGCCGGTTTCGGGTTCGCGGCCCGACCGGGAACGCGCTGGCGATCTTGGTCCAGCGGTCCTGGTCCTTCGCGATGGCGCGGATCTCGTCGGCGACCTCGCTCAGGTCCTGGTCCTGGCTGAAGACAAGGGCGACGTCGTAGCGCCAGGCGCGAGCGAGGCGCACGATGTCCAGGGCGATGCGGATGTCGATGCCCTTCTCGCTTCCCACCCGTCGCACGAGGTGGGTTCCGTCGGGGAGAGGAATCCGGTGGTCCCGGTACCGGAGGGACCGCCGGAAGGTCCAGACGTCCTCGCGGCCCATTTGCGCGAGCTTCGCCGACCAGAACGCGTGCCAGCGCGGATTGTCGGCCCGGGAAGGGACGCCGGTGTAGAAGCGGACCTCCGCGAGGTCCCAGCCCATCCGCTCGGCGACGCTGACCGAGAGCCGGCGGACATCGTAGTTCGGCCACGAGTGGCCGAACGCCTCGCGGGCCGCGTGGAAGAGGTTCTGGCCGTCGACGAAGGCGACCACCCGCTTGCGAGCTGGCTCGATCATCCGGGTTCCCCGGAAAGAAATAACCCCACCCGAGGCCTGCTCGAAGCGGGCGTGTCGGATGGGGAGCAAGTTCAACTCCTGTATACGGCACGATGCCCGTGCAGTCAAGCCGCGTACCAGCGGGTCGCCGAGCCGGGGCGCGCTGCGCCCCCGCCGGGCGGGGGAGGCGGCGTGAACGACCTCCCATCGGGGAGCCGGGTTGCAGGGAGCGGGTGGACTTCGGATTCCTCATCGGAATCTACGTGGAGGTCGACAAGGAGACTGGGCGCATCATCCGACGGGTTCCCACCACACGGGGTATGATCCACTATGGCAGGAAGGGCATCCACATCGGGGCCGTGAGGCCCAAGGACGAATAGATGTCGGGAGTCCTCCACAACTGGCTCCAGACCGCGCCGATGCGCGAAATCTCCGGTCTCGCGAGTCCGTTCCCAGAGCGGGCCGTCATCGTTCGATGGGCCGACGGTGACGAGGTCCTCGTCGAGCTCGACGGCGAGTTCTTCGCCGACGAGATGGATGATGGGGTCGAGGGCTGGGTCGTCGATGTCGTCAAGGTCCTGGGTCGCGCCACTGGCTCGAAGCGCTACCTCCCGGAGGGAAAGCCGGCCGAGATCCGCGCCGACGATCCCCCCGACATCGTGATGTCGACCGACCGCAAGCGGACGTGGCGGCGCGCAGCCGACTGACGGCCGCCAGTCCAGCCCCCCAACTGAACACCCGCATCCAAGGCCCCGCCCGCCGGTTCGGGGGGCTCGCTTCCGTGGTGGGAGGGGCGTGCCGAGCGGACCGCGGGTCCCTACCGGCGCAGGTCGAGGTCCTGCACCCGCACCGAGCCGACGCTGCCGGTGGCGGCGGTGGCGCCGCCGGAGCGGTCGATCTCGACGTGGGCGCCGCCCGCCGACACCTTGCCGGCGCTCCCCCTCGCGCCCGAGGTGTCGAACTTCAGCGACCGCACGAGCATGCGGACGAAGTCCACCACGAGGCGCCCGCTTCCCTCGGCGTGGACGTCGACCCGGTTGTCCGTGGCGCGCTCCCGGTCGAGGACGCCGCTGACCCCTCCCGCGGCGAAGCCGCCGGCCAGGCCGACCCGGGCGTCGACGGTGGCCCCGGCGAGGTCGACGGGGGAGGGCTTCGCGGGCTTCTTCGCCGCGGCCGCGGCCTTCCCCGGGGCGGCGGCCTTCGCCCCGCCGCCGGTGGCCTTCGCCTTCGCGGCTCCGCTCGCCTTGTCGGCGGGGGAGGCCAGCGCCGCGAGGTCCGAGAGCTTGCGGGGCAGCTCGTCCCGGCCGCCGGGCAGCGAGTCGGTCACGTCGAGGTCGACCATGCCGCTGAGGTCGGCCCGCACCTTCAGGCCGCCCTTTTCGCCGTCCTCGAGGTAGGCCCCCCGGACCCCGACCCAGGCCGGCCCGTCGAGCTCCTTGCTCGCGCGCACCCGGGTGCCCGCGGGGTCGACCTCGCCGCCGCGCACCCGCGCCTCGGCCCGCAGCGCCGTGCCCTCGGCGACGGTGGCCGGGCCGATCTCGCCGGCCCGGAGCGGGATGTGGGCGCGCAGGTCGGCGTCGTCCACCAGGCCGGCCAGCTTGGGGATGTCGAGCTTGGGCGAGGTGCGCCCCGGGGCTGCCCGCCCGCCGGTTCCCTGGCTCGGGACCCCGGCCTTGGACGGCGCGGCGGCGCTGGCGGGGCGCGCCTTCGCCTTCCGCGCCGGCTCGCGGTAGTCGCCGCTCAGGTTCTCGGCGGCGGCCTCGTCGAGGTGGACGCGCAGGTCCTCGCCGGTCTTCCGCACGTCGAGGTTCTTCAGGCCGGCGGCGCCGGCGGCGAGCTGCCCCGCGGGGGCATGGGCGCGCACGCGCTCGGCCCGGGCCTCGCCGATGCCCACCCGGAGGCTCTCGTCCGTTTCTCGGGCGTCGAGGCGGGAGACGCGGGCGGCCCCGGCGGTGACCCCGGCCTTCTCGTCGCCGGCGCGCACCCCCCGGGCCGACACCGCGTCGATGCCCAGGCGGTTGCCCGCCCGGTCGTTGAGGTAGCGGAAGCCGCGCGCCTCGCCCTTCTCGATGCCCAGGGACTCGATGTCGGCGCCCTCCACCCCGAGCTGCTCGGCGTCGAGCTGGAAGCGCTTGGGGCGGGCATTCCAGGACAGCCCCTTCGCCTCGAGGGCGTCGGCGTGGTTGCCCTGGACCGACACGTCCCGGGCCTCGGCGGAACGGAGGCTCCCGCGCGAGACGTTGCCGGAGTCGTGCCGGGCCGTGCCGGTGTCCAGCCCCACGATGCGCGCCTCGCCGATGGTGCTGTCGTCGATGCGCATGCCCTTCGCCGAGGCTTCGCCGGCGAAGGCGCCGACGTAGCCGAAGTCGTTCTGCACGTCGAACAGCAGGCCGCTCGCGCGCAGGTCCTCGACGCCGACCGTGTCGCCCTCGATCCCCCGGGCCGAGGCCCGCCGCACGCGCGCCCGGGTGGACCGCGCGCCGACCTTGCCGCTCACGCCCTCGGCGCGGGCCCGGTCGAGGGCGAAGCCGTGGGCCTCGAGCCCGTCGAGCCCCGCCGCTCCCGCCGAGAAGGCGGTGCCCGAGGCGTCGCGGCTGACCCGGGCGCGGTCGACCTCGGCGGAGTCCAGGCTCGTCCGGCCCGCCACCAGCCCGTGCGCCGCCGCCGCCCCGAGGGAGGCGCTGCCCCGCACGTCGTCCAGGGACGCCGGCACGCCGCCCGTGCGCGAGCGCAGGTCGGCGGAGAGGTCGCGCAGGCTGGCGTCACCGAGGCTGGCCCCCGCCGCGCGCACGTCGCGGGCGTCCAGGGCGTCGAGGGAGGCACGGGCCTCGCCGCGCTCGGCGTCGAGGTCGGCGGACAGCCCCGCCAGGGCGAGCTGGCCGACGGCGGCGTCTCCGGCCTCGCCGGCGACCACGTTCACCGAGCCCACCGAGAAGCTGGCCTGCACGCCCTCGGGCCCGCCGGCCCCGGGCAGCAGGCCGCCCTCCTTGCTGCGCGCGTCCACGACGAGGTCGCGGATCTCGATGAGCGCGGCCTTTTCGCCGCCGGGCCCCACCACGCCGGTCGCGCGAACCGAGGCGACGCGCAGGGTCGCGCCGTTGCCGGCCTTCGCCTTGTCGTCGCCCTGAAGCCAGCCGAGCACCTCGGCCGCCGCCGTCCCCTCGGCCGCCTCGCCGGCCAGCGCCCCGGCGTCCCGCACCTCGATGCTCAGCCCGGCCAGGACCAGGCTCTCCACGGCGAAGCCGCCGATGCTGGTCCCCGCGAGCTCCAGGTCCGGCACGTCGAGGCGCACCGCCCCGGTCTTGCGGTCGAGGGTGGCGGAAACGCGGTTGGCGGCCGGGTCCTGGCCGCCGAGGGTCACGGCCTCGCGCAGGGATTCGGGCAGCACGGGCAGCACCGCGTCCAGGTCGGTGCTCAGCTCGACGCGATCGTCGTCCCAGTCCACGTCGGTGTCGCTGACGAGCTGCCAGGTGCGGCGGGCCGCGTCGCTGGCGGCGTCCCAGGTCTCGCCCACCGCCTCGGCGGCGGCGCCCACCTGGTCGGAGGCCCAGTCCGTCGCCTTCTCCCACCACCCTCGGGCCTCGGCCTCCGCCGGCGAGGCCGGGGCGGCCTGCTGCAGGCGGGCCTGGGCGTCGGTGTTGCTCCGGGACGCACCGGCGGGCCGGCGGGTCGTCGCCGGGGAGCCGCCGAGGGACGGGGCCGAGGAGGGACGGGATCGGGACTTCATCGCGTCGAGCCTTTCCGGGTGGGGCGCGGGCGCCCGGACAGGGGTGTGCCCCTACAAGGGTAGGGCGTCCGCCGCTCGCGCGCGAGGACAGCGCGATGACATCCGGCCGATGGGCCGGTGGACATACGGGTAGGATGAACCCGATGCCGAAGCCCCGCCAGCCCACGCTCACCTGGATCGCCCTCGGCCTGGGCCTGGCCTGGTGGTGGCTGCAGGCCGCCCTCGAGGCCTGGGTCTTCCAGCCGGGCGGCAGCTTCTTCGGGGCGCTGACCTGCTACGGCCGCCCGGAGGCCATCGGCGCCCGGGCCCTCGCGCCGCTCCTGTTCCTCTGGCTCGGCATCGCCGGCGACCGGGCGCGGGAGCAGGCCTCTCGCGAACGCGAACACTCCGGCGAGGTGAAGCGCGTCGTCCGCTACCTCGACGCCGTTCGCGCCCGCCTGGCCGACGCCGACTCCTCCTCGCCCGTCCTCGACGGGGCCGCTTCCCCACTCCCCGCCGACGTGTCCCCCGAGGTGCGCGTCCTCGACCGCGCCGCCCGGCGCCTCACGCGGCAGGTCGAGGAGCGCCTCGGGCAGTTCCAGGCCCTGCTCGACGTCAGCGAGGCGATGAGCGCCGAAAACGCGCTCGACGCCGCCCTCGGGCAGCTGCACGACGGGCTCGCGGAGCTGCTTCCCTTCGATCGCCTCGGCGTGGCCCTCATCGACGAGGACGCCACCACCGTTCGCACGGTCTGGGCGCGCTGCGCCTACGGCCCCACCGCGATCGACGTGGGCTTCCAGGCCCGCCTGGCCGACACCAGCCTCGGCCGCGTCCTGGCTTCGGGGGAGCCGCGCATCATCAACGACCTCGCGGCCTGGCTGGCGGGGCACCCGGATTCCCGCAGCACGCGCCTTCTCGTCGAGGAGGGGGTGCGCTCCAGCCTCACCTGTCCCCTCGTCGTCGGCGGCCGGGCCGTCGGTTTCGTGTTCTTCTCCAGCCGCCGGGTCGGCGCCTGGTCCACCCGCCACGGCGAGCTGTTCAAGCTGCTGGCCGGCCAGGTCGCCGCCATCGTCGAGCGCGCCCAGCAGTACGAGCGCCTCGCCCGCGAGCGCGAGCGGTCGCGGGAGCTGCTGCTCAACGTCGTGCCCGAGCGCATCCTCTGGCGGGTGGAGCGCGGCGAGTTCGACGTGGTGGAGCGCCTGCCCGACGTGGGGGTGGTCATCGCCGACATCGTGGGCTTCACCGCCATCGCCGCCGAGCATCCCCCCGAGGCGGTCCTCGACATGCTCCGGGCGGTCTTCGGCACCCTCGACGCGCTGGCCGAGCGCCACGGCATCGAGAAGATCAAGACCATCGGCGACGCCTACATGGCCGTGGTCATGGCCGACGAGCGCGGCGGGCTGGCCTCGCTGGCCGACTTCGCCGTCGAGCTCGCCGCGGCGGTGGGCGAGGTGCGCGACCCCGCCGGCCGGCCGGTGCAGGTGCGCGTGGGCCTGGCGGTGGGGCCCGTCATCGCCGGCGTGGTCGGCCAGGCGAAGTTCGCCTACGACGTGTGGGGGGACACGGTCAACGTCGCCTCGCGCCTCGAGGGCCTCGGCCTGCCCGGGCGGGTGCAGGTCTCCGAGGCGGCGGCCCGGCGGCTGCGCGCCACCCACGTCCTGGTGGAGCGCGGCGAGATCCGGGCCCGGGGGCGGGGCCCCCTGCGGGCCTTCCTGCTCCAGGGGCGGCGCGAGGCGGCGAGCGCGCGCTGACTACCCCCGGCCGAGCCACCGCGCGAGGGCGCGGCCGGTGGGGGTGGCGGCCTCGGCCACGGCCTCCGGCGGTCCCTCGGCCACCACGCGCCCGCCCCCGGGGCCCCCCTCGGGGCCGAGGTCGACGACGTGGTCGGCGGCGGCGATGAAGCCGAGGTGGTGCTCCACCGCGACCACGGTGTTTCCCGCGTCGACGAGGCGCCGGAGCGCGGCGAGCAGGCGCTCGACGTCGACGAAGTGCAGCCCGGCGGTCGGCTCGTCGAGGAGGTAGATCGTGTCGCCGGCCCCGCCGCGGGCCAGCTCCCGGGCCAGGCGCACGCGCTGCACCTCGCCGGCCGACAGGGTGGGGCCGGGCTGGCCGAGGGCGAGGTAGCCGAGCCCCACTTCCACCAGGGTCCGCAGCACCCGCCCCGGCCGGGGGTGGCGGGCGAACAGGGCCGCGGCCTCCTCGACGCTCAGGGCGAGCACGTCGGCGATGGTGCGGCCCTTGTAGCGGACGGCGAGGGTCTCGGGGTCGTAGCGGCTGCCCCCGCAGACCTCGCACGGCACGAAGACGTCGGGCATCAGCTCCATCTCGACCCGGCGCACCCCCTCGCCCCGGCAGGCCTCGCACCGGCCGCCGGGCCGGTTGAAGCTGAAGCGCCCCGGCCCCCAGCCCCGGAGGCGGGCTTCGCGGGTCTTCGCGAACAGCTCGCGAATCGCCGTGAAGGCCCCGCTGGCGGTGGCCGGGTTGGCCCGCGGAGAGCGCGCCCCGGTCGGGTCGAGGTCGACGACCCGCGCCAGCCCGTCGAGGCCCTCGATGCCGGCGTGGCGGCCGGCGGGGCGCCGGGCCCGGTGCAGGCGGCGGTGCAGGGCCGGCGACAGCACGTCCCGCACCAACGTCGACTTGCCCGCGCCGCTCACCCCGGTGACGGCGACGAGGCGGCCGAGGGGGATCGCCACGTCGACGCCCCGCAGGTTGTGCTCGGCGGCGCCCAGCACCCGCAGCCAGCGATCCGGCGGCGGGCGGCGCGGCCCCTCCGCCAGCCGCCTTCGCCCGGAGAGCCACGGGCCGGTGGCGGATTCCGGGGCCTCGCGCATCGCCGCCGGCGCGCCCGCGAACACCACCCGGCCGCCGTGCCGGCCGGCGCCGGGGCCGAACTCCACCACCCGGTCGGCGGCGTCGATGACCGCCGGGTCGTGCTCGACGACGATCACGGTGTTGCCGAGGTCGCGCAGGCGTCGGAGCGCGTCGAGGACCCGCCCCCCGTCGCGGGGGTGCAGCCCGGCGGTGGGCTCGTCGAGGATGTAGGTGACGCCGGACAGCTCGCCGCCGAGCTGCGCCGCGAGGCGCACGCGGCGGGCCTCGCCGGCGCTGAGGGTGTCGGCGGGGCGGTCCAGCGGCATCCAGCCGAGGTCCACCGCCTCCAGGAAGCCGAGGCGCCGGTCGACCTCGGCGAGGGGCTCCGCGGCGACGGCGGCCTGCTCCCCGGCGAGGACCGCGGCGAGCTCCCGCAGGCGAAGGCGCGCCTCGGCGGCCGGCAGGGCCGAGAGGCCGACGATGTCGAGGTCGCCCACCCGCACGGAGGCGGCGTCGGCGCGCAGGCGGCCGCCGCGGCAGCTCGGGCAGGGGCGGCCGCCGGCGCCGGCGACCCCGAGGCCCTCGCAGGTCGGGCACATGCCGGCGGGGCTGTTGAAGGAGAAGCGCGCCGGGGTGAGGGGAGGGAAGTCCAGCCCGCAGTCGAGGCAGCGCAGCCGGTCGGAGAAGCCCAGGGTGCGCGCCGCCTCGCCCGGCGGGACCGCCTCGACGAGGACCGTGCCCCCGCCGGCGCGCAGCGCCGTCTCCACCGCGTCGGCCAGGCGGCCGCGAACGCCCTCCCGGACGCGCACCCGGTCGATCACCACGTCGATGTCGTGGGGAATTCGCGCGTCCACGACCACCGGCTCGTCCAGGCGCCGCGTCTCGCCGTCCACGCGGACGCGGGCGAAGCCCTGCCGGCGGATCTCGTCGAGGAGCGGCCTCGGGCTGCCGGGACGGCCCCGGGCCACCGGGGCGAGGAGCGTGAGCCGGGTGCCCTCGGGAAGGTCGAGGAGCCGCGCGACGACGACGGGCGGCGACCAGCGCCGCACCGGCCGCCCGCAGCCGGTGCAGTGCTGCACGCCGGCGCGGGCGAACAGCACGCGGAGGAAGTGGTGCGCCTCGGTCAGCGTGCCGACGGTGGACCGCCGGCTGCCGCTCCCCCGCCGGGCGGCGATGCCGATGGTGGGCGTCAGCCCGTGGATCGCGTCCACCCGCGGCCGCCGGAAGGCCCCCAGCGCGAGCCGGGAGCGGGCGTCGAGGGCCTCGACGAGGCGCCGCCGCCCCTCGGCGTGCAGGGTGTCGAAGGCCAGCGAGGACTTGCCCGAGCCCGAGGGCCCGCACAGCACCACCAGCGCCTCGCGGGGAAGGTCGAGGTCGACGCCCTGGAGGTTGTGCTCCCGGGCGCCCCGGACGCGAATGCTGCGCGGCGCGGCGCCGCCCATCACATGGCGACGCGCAGGCCGAACTGCCCGCCGTAGCTGCCGTCGAGGGTGGCGTTGACGTGGGCGTAGGCCTTGACCATCAGCACGTTGGCCTGCACCCCGGCGAAGAGGCGCTGCGAGGCCTCCGGGGGCGTGGCCCGGTCGGAGTGGCTGATCGTGACGGTGCCGAGCTCGTAGGTGTCGCCGTTCACCTCGGCCTCGATGGGGCCGCCGAGCTCGATGGTGCTCGTCACGTCGCCGGAGAGGTTCAGGTCGTAGGCGACGCCGGCGTAGAGGGTGGCCGCCAGCAGGCGCAGGTTGGTGCTCAGCTCGATGGGCACGCTGTCGACCTCGGAGCGCACGTCGTAGGTGCCCGTGGCGGTCCAGGCCAGGCCGTCGGTGGCGACGGGCAGCTCGGCGCCGAGGCCGAGGCGGTAGGTCGCGACCTCGTAGCCGCCGGTGAGGTCGAGGCCGCCCCACTCGACCACGCCGGCGGTGACCGGGCGGTTGATCACCTTGAACTGGAGGTGGGCGCCGTAGTTGTAGAGCCGGCCGGCGAAGGGCTCCTTGCTGTTGGCGACGCTCATGCCGTTGACGCTGGCGACGAAGCGGCGCAGGAAGCTCTTCTTGCCCGAGAGGATGCCGAGGTTGACGCCGGCGGCGGCCATGGCCTGGAAGGCGAAGCCGCCCTCGGGCAGCTCCTCCGGGTCGCGGCTCAGGCGGTACCGGTCGCCGTGGACGGCCGAGCCCAGCGAGCCGCCCACCCAGAAGCGCTGGGGGTTGGTCGCGTAGTCCACGCCCATGCCGCGGGCGCTGAGGGCGGCGGCCTGCACCATGTCCGACAGCCAGGCCTGGTGGGCGGCCAGGTTGAGCTGGCTGGTGGCGGCGTCGGCGATGGCCGACTCGACCTGGGCCGGGTCGAGGCCGGCGGCCTGGGCGGCGGCGGAGTCGACGTCGATGGTGACCTCGACGGCGTGGGCGGTGGGCATCAGGGCGGCGAGCAGCAGGGCGATCATCGGGACCTCCTGGGGTTGGTCGGGCCTCGGTGGCCGGGCCTTCTACTTAGCCGGCTTCGGCCGGGTTGGGGCGCGAATCGGGACCTCGGGATAGGCCCCGCCCGGCTCGCCCGCGCTTGACACCCCCCCGGGGCGCGGCTTTGATGCGGGCGTGACGGAGTCATCCATGTCCGGCAGGATCCACCGAACCCTCGCCCTCGGCGCCCTCCTCGGGTGGCTCGCGGCCCCCGGTCCCGCGGCCCGCGCCGCCGACGACGACGAATTCGACTTCCTCGAAGACGAGGACCTCCCCGAGAACACCGACGTCGAGGAGGCCGAGGCCCCCGACCTCCCCCAGGACGAAGTCGAGGCGCCGCCCCTCGACGAGGACCCGGACTTCGACGCCCCCGACGAGCCGACCTCCCCCGACGACCTCGACGCCGACCCGGACGAGCCCGGCGTCGGCCCGAGCGAGCTCGACGAGGACCCCGACGAGCCCGGCCTGGGGCTGCCGGAGGACGACCCCCTCGAGGACTTCGAGAAGCCCGCCGCCAAGGACGAGCCCGCCGCCGGGCGCCCGGCGCCGGAGTCCCACGCCGCGCCGGCGGGCATCGGCCTGCCGGTCGAGGGTCACCAGCCCCTCGCCGGCGGCTACCCGCTGAAGGTGGTGGCCCGGGACATGGACGCCGTGGTCGTCGAGCTCCCGGTCCTCGTCTCCCGCAACCGCGGGGACTTCAAGGGCGGCGGGTTCTGGCTCGTCGCCGACATCCTCGCCGACGGGCGCAAGGTGGGCGAGACCCGGCAGTACGTCGGCGCCGAGGGCGTGGCCGACCTCACCCCCACCTTCGTCTTCATCAAGAGCTTCGTCCCGGTCTCGCGGCCCCAGGGCACGATCTCGGTCAAGGTGGCCCGGCAGCCCGCCGACGGCGGCGAGGCGCAGCCGCTGTTCGAGGCCACCGGCGGCTACAAGCTGTAGCCGGCCGATCAGCGCGGGTCGAAGGCGCCCATCTCGGCGAGAAGCGCCTTTCCGGCGTCGTCCCCCTCCATCATCCAGGCGATGAAGCGCACGTCGGTGGCGATGGTGCGGGTGATCGCCGGGTCCATCGCCCAGTCGGCGGCCATCGCCTCGTAGTTGCGGTCGAAGGCCACGCCGACCACCTTGCCGTGGGCGTCGAGGATCGGCGAGCCCGAGCTGCCGCCGGTGGTGTCGAGGGAGGCGGCGAAGTTGAGGGGCACGTTGTGCAGCGCCGCCGTGGCCCAGCGGCTGCGCGGCGCGTCCGCGATGCGCTGGAGAAGCGCCGGGGGCAGGGCGAAGGGCGGGTCGCCGGCCTTGGCGGCCATGCCGGCCAGGGTGGTGAAGGCCGCGTAGCGGATCGCCTCTGCGGGGGCGTAGCCCTCGACGCGGCCGAAGCCCACCCGCAGGCTGCCGTCGGCGTCCGGGTAGAGCGGCTCGCCGCGCATCGCCATCAGCGCCTCGAAGCGCGTGGGCTGGAGGCGACTCATCGCGCCGGCCCAGGCGTCCTCGTCGTCGCGCCGGGCGTCCTTCCAGTCCTCGATCGCCACGGCGAGCTGCACCCAGGGGTCGTCGGAGGCCCGCAGCTCGGCGGCGCTCCGGTCGAGCAGGGCGAGGCGGGCGTCCCGGTCGGCCAGATCGGTGTGGGCGAAGAGGCGGTCGAGCGCGCCCTCCACGCCGCCGGCCTCGTCGATCCACCGGCTCACCGGCGGGATGTCGCGCCCCGGCGGCAGGTTGGCGCAGCGGCGGAGGACCACCCGGGTCAGGCCGCGCTCGGCGGGGAGGTGCAGGCTCCGGTCGAGCTGTTCGAGGCGGCTGGCGATGCGCGCCCGGTCGCGGGGGCCGTAGCCGGCGAGGCGCTCGGAGGCCGGCCGCTCCCGCTCGAGGGCGAAGCGGTAGGCCGTGCGCGCCGCCCCGAGGAGCTGGGGCAGGTAGGACATGAGGCTGGCGAGGCGGTCGCGCTCGAAGGTGGCGAGGCGGTCGCTCACCCGGCTCCGCAGCTCGGCGAGGGGCTCGGCGTAGCGCCGGCTTCGCCGCGCGTCGGCCTGTACCCAGCCGTCGAGGGCGGCCTCCCACTTCACCGCGTGCTCGACGACGTGGCCGCGGGCGAAGCCGTCGATCATGCCCTGGTAGTACTTGCGCTGGTTCGCCAGGCTGAAGGCGAGGTTGCGGAGCTTGCGCGCCGCCTCCGGGTCGTCGCGGGCCAGGGTGCGGAGCACCCCGAGGAGGTCGTCGAACAGCGCCACGCCCTCGGGGTAGCGCACCATGGCGGCGTGCTTGACCTGGGCGGCGGTGGCGTAGCGCTCGGTGCGGGCCGGGTAGCCGGCGACGAACACCGGGTCGCCCTCCTCGGCGCCGGTGAAGTCGACGGGCAGCCAGGCGGGCGGGTGGTAGGGGACGTTGCCCTCGGCGTGGGGTGCCGGCCGGCCGTCGCGGCCGACGTAGGCGCGGACCAGCGCGAAGTCGCCGGTGTGCCGCGGCCAGACCCAGTTGTCGACGTCTCCGCCGTAGGTCGCCACCGCGTCGGGGGGCACCCAGGCCAGGCGCACGTCGGCGATTTCCTCCTGGGCGACGAGGCGGTAGCGCAGCCCGCCGTAGAGGCTCTCGACCTCGCACTGCACGAAGTCGTCGGTCTCGCAGGCGTCGACGATGCCGTTGATCGCCTCGCGGACGGCGCGGGCGCGCTCGGCGTCGTCCATGCGCTTGCGAATCGCCTTGTTCACGCGGGCCGTGACGTCCTCGACCCGGGTGGTGACGCGCAGGCGGACCGCCGGCCCGGACCAGGCCTCGGCCGCGCGGCCGGCCGCCGAGAATCCCCGCTCGAACAGGTCGCCGCGCTCGCCGCCGGAGGCGAACTGCAGGCCGGTGCGGACGCAGTGGGCGTTGGTCAGCAGCAGGCCGTCGGGCGAGACGAAGGCGGCGGTGCAGCCCCCGAGCTTCGCCACCGCCCCGAGCACGGGGCCCTCGGCCCGGGCGAGCTTGTCGGGCTCGACGGCGATGCCGAGCTCCCCGAGGCGGGGCGCGAGGTCGGGCACCTGTTCGGGCAGCCAGACCCCCTCGTCGGCGTGGGCGGCGCTCAGCGCGAGGATCAGCAGGGCGGTCGACATGGGCACCTCCGCTCCCCGAGCCTACCAGCCGGGGACCCTTTCGCGGCCGCGGCGCGGGCGGCCTACTTGACGTGGCAGGCCAGGCACAGCGCGCTGCCGCTGTTGCTCATGCGAAGGAAGTCCGGCTGGTCCGAGGTGTGCGGGTCGTGGCAGGTGCTGCACTCCACCCGGCCGTCGTGCAGCGGCAGGGAGACGTTGCTCCGCATCTTCGCGCTCTGGGTGGGGTAGAGGACCGAGACGGGGTGGTCGTCGGAGAGGTCGACGCCGATGTAGGTGCTGCCGTCGGCGCGGGTGATGAAGTTCTCGCCGGGGTTTCCGGCGTAGGCGTCCACCGCGACGGTGCCGTCGTGGCACGACAGGCAGGCGAGGGAGTAGGCCGTCGGCTGGGCGGGCAGCGGCGTCGACTCCATCGTGGCGCTCGTGTACATCGTGTAGGTCGCCGTGGTGGTCTCGTGGGCCCAGCCCCAGAT
>WGAH01000184.1 GCA_015489145.1 Deltaproteobacteria bacterium | reverse complement strand
TGCTCGCCGAGCGCCTGGCCCTGCCCCCCGAGGACGCCGGGCAGAAGCACCGCGCCGACTACGACGCCCGCTACCAGGCCGCGATCCTCGTGCGCCTCCTCGACCGCATCGCCGGCGGGGACCGCTGACCGGCGCCGCCCGAGCGCGTCGCACGCGCCTCATCCACCACCTGCAAAGCGCCACGCCTTGACCCGCTCCACCCACGTCGGGTGGGCGCCCAGCAGGGCGGCGGTTTCCAGCGCATCGCGCGCCGTCCTCGCGTCGGGCTCGACCAGGGCGCGCACCAGCCAGGTCGACGGCAGGCCGGGCTCCCGCGCCTCCAGTTCCTCGAGCACCGCTCGGGCTGTCTCGGCGCCGTCGCGGCGCAGCGCCAGCACCGCCCGGAGGTAGTCGGCCACGACAGGCGCGTCGTCTGCCAGGCCAGCCAGGACTCGCTCGACGTCCCCGTCCTCGCCGGCGAACTGCAGGAGCAGCGCCACGAGCACCTCGGAAACGACGTCCTCGGACCCGATCAGGTCCCGGGGAACGGCGAGCAGGCCCTCGGCCACCTCCGGCCCGGGCGAGAGGGGCACGCCCGGAGTCGTCGTTCACGAGCCGCGCCACCGGCGCCGCGTCCGTGGCGAGCAGGGAGAGCAGGGTCTCCTCGGCCCGCCGCCTGAGTTCGACCGGCCCGTCTTCCGCCCGCGCGAGAAGAGCGGCGACCGCCGCATCCCACCACCCCCCCTCCGCGAGTTCCCGAGCCAGCCGAGCCGCCTCTTCCTCCTGCCCGCGAGCCAGGTGGATCACCATGGACGCCCGCAACCTCCGGTCGCCGGGATAGGCGGAAGCCAGCTCGGCGGCCTCGTCGAAGCGGTGGCTCGCCACCAGCCGCCGCACCGCTTCGAGCTGGTCCTCGGGCAGCGCGTGTCGGGCCACCACCGGCGGAACCCGGCCGCCGGCCTGCATCAACAACCGCGAAGCCGCCACCGCCGCCGCGAGCGGGTCCCCGCGTCCCGCGGATTCCAGGGCCCGCCGTAGCCGTTCATCATCACCCAGGCGCCACGCCGCCAGGGCCACACCTCCCGCGTCCCGCGCCTGGACCGCCGTTTCCATCGCCCCTTCCAACATGCGGAGGGTGACCTTGGCCCGCACGACTTCGCGAGCCGGAGTCCCGGCCTGCTCGAGCGCGGCGAGCGCAGCACTGGCCGGGTGCCACCCCGCGTGGGCGTGAAAGCGCGCTTCCCGGCATTGCTCCAGGTAGAGATCGTCACCCGTGCGCTCGTGGAGGATCCACAGCGTCGCCGCCAGGGCCAGCCACGCTTCCGCCCCGCCGGTCGGGGCGCCAGCAAGCTGGACCCCGGCTACGAGCGCCACGGGATCCACCTCGGAGGCCGCGCGATCCGCCAGGCGCGTCAACCTCCACGGATCCCCCTCGCGGATCGCCAGGTGGAGCGCGGTCCAGCGCCACCACAGCTCCGCTCGCGAGTGGGGCGGGCTGAGGTTCGGCGGCTCGGCATCGCCTCCGAGCTCCCGGAGTGCTTCCCGGGCCGACGTGGGCCGATCTCCCGGAGAAGGAGCAGCCATCGCGGACAGCAGGGAGCTGGCCGCACGCCCCAGTCGGAGCCCGCGGGCCCCTGCCACGGCGCGCACGATGTGCGCCACGGCGTAGAGGTCGGAACGGCCGTCCGCCTCGGCGCGCATCATCTCCGGCGCGCGCCAGCGGCTCGATCCGATCGGCCCCACCGCGCCGAGCCCCCGATACCGCGCGAGGTCGAGGTCGATGATGCGCCACCCGTCCGGGCTCGGGACGACGTGATCGGGGCGGAGGTCGCGGTGCAGCACGTCCCGGGCATGCAGGCGTGCGACGCGGCTCAGCAGTTCGCGCAGGAGGCCCTCGGCGTCCAGGCCCACCGGCTCCTCGAATGGAACCCGGCGAACGACCAGCCAGGTGCCCTCCGGCCCCACGTCGGCATGGAGGACCCGTGCAGGGTCGACCGCTCGCCACGCCTCAGCCTCGTGGAGGAGAAGCGGCCGGAAGGGTGGGAGCAGCCCGCGGCCGCCATGGAAGCTCGACCTCGGGTCGAGCCATGGACGCACGGGCGGGACCAGCTTGGCCACCGCGGCGATGCCGTCCCACTCGCCCTCCTGGATCACCACCGGCCCCCCCCGCAGGACCGCGCGAGGCCGGAAGCGCTTCATCGGCAGCCGCAGCGCCTCAAGGCGTCGCGCACCCGATCGTCATCTCCGAGTGATCGGAGCGACGCGCAGGCGACAACCGGCGAGACGCCCGCCAGGGTGCTCAAGACCACTTCCGATTCCGAAAGCTCGGGGTGCTCGTACCAGTAGCGGGCGAGCGTCCCGATGGCCTCGGCGTTGTCGGAAAAGGCGCCGAGAGCAGCGATGAGTCGCACGCGAACACCGGGATCCTGCTCGGTGAGCAGCGCTTCCGCGAGGGCGGGAATGCTCTGCTGGTCCCGCGCCGTGAACGCCAGCGCCGCCGCGGCGGCCGCGCGGACCTCGGGGCTGCGGTCCCGGGCGAGCTGCCCTTGGAGGATCTCGCGTTCCCGGCGCACCTGGTCGGCCTTGAGGCCCTGGATGAGCATGGCGCGTTCGTGCGGTGTCTGCACCGCCTCCTCCTCACCCGGAGCGACCCGGTTCCCGCAGGCGACCAGCAGGGCGACGAAGACGAGCCTACCCATCGAGATCGACATGCATCGACTGGAGCGATCGCGGCTTGATCTCGTTGTCGAGGACCTGCGCGATGCCTTGCCAGATGTACTGCTTGCGTTCGCCTTCGTCGGGGTGGAAGCCTTCCGGTCCGGTCATCACCGGTCCGCCGATGCCCTTCCACATGAGCCACTGGTCCCCCCCCCAGTCGTTCCGTCTCCAGCGCGTCCCCGCCTCGTTCTCGCCGAACCGGATGACGCCCCGCGGCGGCCTCGTCTCGTACCACGCCGGGGGATCGACCTGGCCGTGCACGGTGATGGCGATGCCGAGCTGCCCGATGGGCCGGGCCGCCAGCTCCTTGCGCAACCCCTTGTTGAGGCCCTCGATCTCGGCGTTCTCCACGGTCACCGGGCCGATGCCGGCCGGAGCCGTCACCTCGAGGCCCAGAACCCCCTTCGCCGAGGTGTCGCCGAGCTGCTCGCTGAGGTCGACGCCGCCGCCGTTGCTCGCATCGGTGCCGAGTTGCGCGCGCGCCTGGAAATTGCACCACGACGCCAGGGTCTGCTGCCGCTGGATTTCCCCGGCATTGTTGAGCTGCCCCAGGATCGCGGCGCGAAGCTCTCGGGCGCGGCCGATCGGGTCATCCGAGCGCTGCAGCGCGGCCCGGCCGCTCGTGATGAATTCCTGCTGGGCGTAGGTCTTCGCCGTCTGAAGCGCGTCCACCTGGCTTCGGAAGAAGGCCCTGGCCGCGTCGTGGTCCGCCCCACCCGATCCGGACCCGAGCGCCGCCTTGAGGCCGAGCCCCGCCCCGGTCCCGGTGCCCTTGATGATCGCCGACCAGGCGATCTTGGCGCCTCCCGCCAACGCCCCCGTCACCGCCGTGGACACCCCGGCCGTGGCAGCGGCCAGGGCGACCGTGCCCACCGCCAGGGCGATGCTCTGCCAGGCCGGGG
>WGAH01000183.1 GCA_015489145.1 Deltaproteobacteria bacterium | reverse complement strand
GCCCTCGCCGCCGAGCTGGCCCGCGCCCGCGACGCCCTCGCCCGCGTGCACGCCTCGCCCACCTGGAAGGCGCTGGCCCGCGCCCACGCCCTCGGCCGTCGCCTGCGCGGTGGCGACGCGGACGAGTGAGGCGGAACCCGGCGTTCAGCGCGGACGCAGGCGCTCCACCACCGGGCGCAGCCGCGCGTTGAGGCCCGTGGTGCGACCGATGTCGCGCAGGGTGAGCGCCGGCCCCGCCGCCAGCTCCGCCACGGTGCCCCCGCGCAGGGCGACGACGGCGTGGTCGAGGTGGTAGGCCTCCCGCGCCCAGCGGCGCTTGTAGGCGAAGGCGCCCTTGGAGAAGTCGAGGGCGGCGAAGCCGCGATCGGCGAGGTGGCGGGCGAGGCGGTGGATGTGGACGTGGCTGGGGCCGGCGGCGGCGAAGGCCTCGTCGAAGGCCGTGAGGACGGCGACGAAGGTCGCCCCGCGCACCGCCCCGAGGAAGAAGGTGGCGAGGCGATCCCCGACGAAGAGCAGCGACAGGAGGGCCCGCCCGCGGGGCACCCACAGCGCCATCAGCGCCCGAAGGCGCGCCCGGTCGCCGGGGCGGGCGAGGGCGGCGGCGCTCATGCGGCCGGCGTGGCGCCGGGCGTGCAGGGCGAAGGCGCGGTCGAGCATCTCCGGCAGGCGCTCCGGGCGCTCCGCGTCGACGACGAGGTGGCGCACCTCGCCGTGCTCGGCGAGACGGCGGGCCTTGCGCCGCAACTCGTGGCGGCGCTTGCGGCCGAGGGCCCGGTCGAGGTCCGGCGCCAGCGGCATCCAGGGGCAGACGTGGGCCGCGACGTTCCAGGTGCGCCGGCGCAGCAGGGCGTCGTGCAGGGCGGTGCCCCGCCGCAGGTCGGGCAGGTCGAGGGCCCAGGCCCGGGTGTCGTCCCGCAGGGTCGCGACGAGGGCCCGCACCACCCGCGCCTCCCACCCCGGGGCGACGGCGAGGTCGAGCTGGCAGGCCAGCCCGGCGGTGAGCGGGCGCAGCAGCCGGCCCCCGGCGGTCTCGACCAGCGGCAGCGCGCCGACCACCGCGCCCCCGGACTCGGCGAGGACGCCGAGGAAGCGCCCCGCCGGCCGGTGGCGGCGGATCACGGGCAGGGCCTCGGGCAGCGCGCAGGGCCCGAGGTCGAGGGCGCCCTCGGGCAGGCCCGCCAGGGCGCGGGCGTAGTCCGGCAGGTCGAGGAGGCGGACCCTCACGGGCCCCCCTCCACCGGCTCCAGCCAGGCCCCCCGCCACAGCCACAGGCAGCGCCGCGGGCAGTCGTGGAAGGGGCTGCCGTCGCACCAGGCGTCCTCGAGCAGCCAGGTGTCGCGCAGGGTGACGAAGCGGCCGGTCTCCTCGACGCGGTAGCGGTCCACCCGGTCGAGGATGCGCGTCGTGCGCCCGCACCAGGCGCGCATGGCGTCCGCGAAGTGCAGGCCGCGCAGCTTCTGGCGGGCGTCGAGCGTGCGCCGGATCTCGGGCCAGCTCCGCACCCGGACGAGCTGCCCGGGGGCGAGGGGCGGGCTCGGCGGCACCACCCGGCGGCGACGGGCCTCGACGGCGGCGGGCAGCTTGCGCGCCTGCCAGCGCAGGCGGTCGAGGCCCATGCGGGCGAGGCGCAGGCCGAGGCCGGCCGGGGTGAGGAGTCCCGCGCGCAGCTCCCGCAGGGCCGTCCCCACCCGCAGCGTGCCGGCGGGCCGGGAGGCCGCGAGGAGCACGGCGCCCTGTCCCTGGCAGGGGGCGTCGGCGGCCCCCCCCGCCCCGGCGCCGCCGCGCGCGCCGGCCTCCGCCTCGCCGGAGGGGTCGCCGGCGGCGCCCTCGCCGAGCGGTTCGAGCCAGGCGCCCTTCCACAGCAGGGTGCAGCGCCGGCGGCAGCCCCCGTGGGCCGAGCCGTCGCAGCGCGCCCCGACGAGCAGCCAGGTGTCGCGCAGCTCGCGGTAGCCGGTGCCCTCCACCAGCAGCCGGACCACCGGGCGCTCGACGACGGCCTCGCGCCCGCACCAGGCCCACATCTCGTCCATGAAGGGCAGGCCGTCGAGGCGCCCCTCGGCGTCGAGGCTGAGGCGAATCGCCGCCTCCGGCCGCACGCGAACCCGGGTCCCGGCAGCGAGCACGCGCCCTCCAACGCTCCCGAGGGTGCCCGCTGCGAGGCCCGCCGTCCACCCCCCAGC
>WGAH01000182.1 GCA_015489145.1 Deltaproteobacteria bacterium | reverse complement strand
TCCCGCCCGGTTCCTCGGAGCCTCCCCCCGCCGCGAGCCCGCTCCTCCGCGCCCCGGCGCGAGGTCCCACCTCCTGCTGGCGACGGTCCCAGGTAGAAGCGGCACCTCGCGGCTTCCATGCCGGCGCTCTCTCGGCGCGCCTCGCGGCGCCGGGGGCGCGACCGGCAGCCGCCCGCGCTATCGTCGCGGCGATGCAGGAACCGACCGACCCCCGGCCCGCCACCTACCGCGCGGACAGCCGCTACGAGGCGGCGCGCGCCTGGCTCGAGGCCCACGTCACCCCCGAGGGCGCCTGGGGCTACCTCCCCGACGGTCCTCCCGCCCCGGAGCCGACCCTGCTCGCCTGCGCCGCCGGGGCGCCGGCGCCGCTGGACTGGCTCGACGGCGCCGACCTCGGCTGGGCGGCGCTCCTGCTGCCCGCCTGCCTCAGCCGCGTGCCCGGGGCCCGGGAGCGGGTGGCCGCCGGCGCCGAGCGCGTGCTCGCCCTGCGCGGCGAGCCGGTGGACGAGACGCCGGGCAGCTACGACGGGCGCATCGTCGGCTGGGCCTGGGTGCCGGGCACCTTTTCCTGGGTGGAGCCGACGGCCTGGGGGCTGCTGTCGCTGCGGGCCGCGGGGCTCGGCGACCACCCGCGGGCGGCGGAGGCTCGCCGGCTGCTCCGCGACCGCCAGTGCGCCGACGGCGGCTGGAACGCCGGCACGCCCGACGTGCTCGGCCAGGACCTGCCCGGCTACGCCTACCTCACCGGCTGGGTGCTCTGCGCCCTCGAGCCCGGCGAGGCGGCCGAGCGGGGCCTCGCCTTCCTCGACCGGCAGCTCGAGCGCCCGAGCACGCGCTCCCTGGCGCTGACGGTGCTCGCCCGCCACGCCCAGGGCCGGCCGCCGGGCCGCGCCCTCGACCTCCTCCGCGCGCGCCAGCGGCCCGATGGGGCCTGGTCGGATCGCGTCGACGACACCGCGCTGGCGGCGGCGGCCCTGCGCGCGGCCGAGCGCGGCGTCTTCCCCTTTCGCGAGGGCCTCGACCGAAAGCCCGCCGACAGCGCCCCTCTCGCCGAGCCCGCCGGCTCGGCCCCCGGTGGGCTGGAGCCGGACGCCCCGCCGTCCGATGGAGCGGGGTGATGGCCGATTCCCAGCCCAGCCGCCGCCGCGTCCTCCTCGGTCTCGCCGCCGGGGCCGCCGCGGGTGGCCTCGCCGCCGGCGGGGGCCTCCGCGCCTGGCGGGTGCTCCGGCAGCCCCGAGCGCGGGTGGGCGTCCACCGGGTCACCGCCTACGACGACGACCTGCCCCGCCGCCTCGGCGAGGCCCTGGCCGCCTTTCCCGCCGCCCTGGCCCGCGCCCGCGGGGGCCGCGTGGTGCTCAAGCCCAACATGGTCGAGGTGATCCCCGGCCGCCCGGTCAACACCGACCCCCGCTTCCTCGCGGCCCTGGCCGAGGCCTTCCGGCGCGCCGGCGCCGCCGAGGTCGTCGTGGCCGAGGGCCCCGGACACCTGCGCGACACCGAGTTCATCGTGCGGTCCACCGGCCTGGACGCGCAGCTTCGCGAGGTCGGCGCGCGCTTCGTCGACCTCAACGTCGACGCCACCGAGGAGGTCGCCCTGCCCCGGAACTTCACCGGCCTGGGACGCCTGCGCCTGCCGCGCACGGTGCTCGGGGCCGACCTCCTCGTGAGCGTCGCCAAGATGAAGACCCACCACTGGGTCGGCGCCACCCTCACGATGAAGAACCTGTTCGGCACGGTTCCCGGCGCGGTCTACGGCTGGCCCAAGAACGTGCTGCACTGGGCGGGCATCGACCGCAGCATCGTCGACCTGTGGCTGGCGCTGCGCCCGGGGCTCGGCGTGGTGGACGGCATCGTGGCGATGGAGGGCGACGGCCCCATCATGGGCACGCCCCGGCCCGCCGGGGTGGTGGTCCTCGGCGAGGACCTCGCGGCGGTGGACGCGACGACGGCGCGGCTCATGGGCTTTCGCGCCGAGGCCCTCAGCTACCTCGCCGTCGCCGCCCGCCTCGGCGGCACCGTGAGCGCCAGCCGCATCGACCGCCACGGCGACGACGTGCCCCCGGCGCGCTTCGCCGTCCGCGAGGCCCACCGCGCCTGGCAGGGTTGACCCCCGGGCGAGCCGCCCGGCGCCGACGCCCCGCGGAGGCACTTCCCGTGCGCGGGGATCGTCGGGGTCGACGAGCAGGCGGCGTTCCCAGGACATCGCGTCCTCCCAGGGATCGTCGGCATGGGTGGCGATCACGAGCTGCGCTTCGGGGAGGATGCTGCGCAGCGCTCGCACGATTCGCCCCTGCCATCGGGGATGCAGGTGGAGCTCCGGCTCGTCGAAGAGCAGCAGGCCGTCGAACCCTTCTTTTTCGGTGATGAAGGGCGCCGCGATCGAGATGATCTCCTGTTCCCCGGAACTCAGGGCGTCCACGGAGCAGATGCGCTGCCCCTCGCGGACGAGCATGAGGTCCCAGTCGCTGGCATCGAGGTCGTCGGGGTCGACGAGGGTCATGACGAACCGGCTGCCGTCGGTGCGGAACTTCGACCAGAAGTCGTTCAGCCGTTCGAGCCACACCTCGTCGAGGGGTTCGGGCCCGGTGTAGCCGGGCACGCGGCGCCCCTGTTGCTGGCGGATGCGGTGTTTCAGGCGCCAGATGCGGTTGGCCTCGGTGTCCGCCGGGGGGCGGCCGCGAATCGTGTCCTGGACCGGCCCGACGAGGGCGGGCAGCCGCCGGGACGAGATGTAGTCGACCCGCAGCGCGCTCAGTTCGCGCCGCGCTTCGCTCCAGTCGACCACTTCATCGACCTGGGAATGCCGCCGGGACTCGAAGCCCTGCGCGGTTCGGAGGATCGACCAGGTGCTGTGGGTCGAGGTGTCGAGGAGCACCGCTCGCAGCCTGGCCCGGGAGGGGAGCCTGACCCGTGGGGAGGCGGGGCGCTTCGCCGCCTCGATGTCGCGCACGATCAGGTCGTCGCGGCCGATGGCGAGGAGAATCGCTTCGAGGATCGCCGTCTTCCCGCAGCCGTTGGGCCCGGCGAGGACGAGGTAGTCCAGCGGCCGGCCGGCGGGCGAGCGGAGGTCGAGTTCGAATGGCCGCTGAAAGCGCCGGAAACCCTCGATCTCCAACTTCACGCGCTTGAAGCGACTCATCCGGGGCTCCTTGGATCCTCGGGGCGGTGCCGGGGATCGCGTGGTCCGGTCGAACATCCCCACGGTTGCCCAAGTCTATCGAATCCCTCGCGACCCCGCGCTCCCGTCGGGCGGTTTGTCGTGCCCCGGACGCCACCCGGGATAGGGGGCTGGCTCGCGTCCCGCTCCGGGGCGCCGGGAGAGACCATGGCCGACATCACCACCCGCGTAGACGACCTCGAGGTCCGCTTCGCATTCCTCGAAAAGCAGCTCGAAACCCTCGACGGCGTCGTGCGGGAACTCGGCGAGACCGCCGAGGGCCTCCGGCGCGAGATGGCCGCCCTGCGCGAGCAGGTCGCCGGCCTCGCCGCCGACCCCCTGCCGCCCCGCGAGGAGGTCCCGCCCCACTACTGAGCGACGGGGCGCGGGCAGCCGGGCTCAGGGGAAGTAGATCTGCCCGCTGCTGTCGCAGTAGTAGTTCGCGTGGCCGTTCCACTGGTCGCACCAGGCGTCGGCCATGTAGTCGCTGCCGAGCCCCGAGCGGTCGCAGGTGGTGCCGTCGTCGGTGCTCGGCGCGGGGTCGTACTTGCAGGACTCGCCGGACAGGCAGAACCGCGCGATGCCGTCGATGCAGTAGACCAGCAGGGAATCGCCGACGCTGCTGCCGCCGCCGTCGTCCATGCAGCCATCGCTCACGGTGTGGATGAGGCCGGTGCCGGTGCAGCTCAGGTCGTCGCAGTCCGCGGTGAAGCCCTCGTCGACGTCGCCGTCGCAGTCGTCGTCGATTCCGTTGCAGGTCTCGGCGGCGCCGGGGTTCACGTCGGCGTCGGCATCGTCGCAGTCGGAGTCGTCGTCGGTGAAGCCGGAGGGTTCTTCGCAGGCGGTGGTGGTGGAGGCGGGGTCGCCGTAGCCGTCGGCGTCGGCGTCCTCGAACCATGTGAGGGCGTCGGCGGCGTCGTCCTCGTCGGTGACGCCGTCGCAGTCGTCGTCGATTCCGTTGCAGGTTTCGGCGGCGTCGGGGTTGACGTCGGCATTGGCGTCGTCGCAGTCCACGTCGGCGGCGTAGCCGTCCCCGTCGGCATCGGCCGGAGCCGGGCCCGCCGTCGCGCTGTCGCTGCCGCCGGGCTTGTCGGTCCGGCAGCCGAGGAGGATGAGCAGGCCGAAGAACGGGAGCGCTCGGGACATGGCACCTCCAGCAGGGCGGCCGGTTTCCTACAGGCTGCGCCGCCGTCCCGCAACGGGGGGGCAGGCGGGGGCCCGACCTTCAGCGGTGCGCCCGTTCCCAGGCGATGCGTTCGCGCAGGCGGCGGGCGGCGAGCTTCGTGAACGCGCGGGTGCACGTCGCCTCGAAGACCGCGGCGATCGCGCCCGCGCGGTCGAGTTCGCGCTGCTGGGCCAGGCGCACGCCGGCCCGCGCCAGCTCCGGGGCCAGGGCGTCGCACAGCTCCGGGTCGCGGCGGGCCAGGGCGAGGGCCTCGTCCAGCTCGGCGCGCTCGCCGCGCTCCAGGCCGAGGTTCCAGCGATCCCCGGGCAGGCTGAAGCCCTCCTCCGCCAGGAGCAGGCGCGCGCCCGGGTCCTCGGGGTGCCGCGCCGCCAGCGCCCGCACGGCCTCGCGGCGGCGAGCCGGGTCGCGGCTGGCGAGGACGGCGGCGAGGTCCCGCCGGCCGGCCTCGTCCTCCAGCAGGCCCGCCAGCCCTCGCCACGTCGCGTCGGGCATCGCGGCGAGGTCGGCCCGGGCGGCCTCGACCTCCCCCAGCAGCAGGTGCGCCCCGAGCGCGACCTCCCGCAGGCCCTGCGCCTCGTCGGGGCCGATGCCTTCGAGGGCCAGCCCACGCTCGGCCCAGTCGAGGGCGCGCGCCGGCGAGCCGGCCTGGAGCTCCAGGCGTCCCGCCGCCTCGGCCCAGGCGGGAACCGGCTGGTCGGCCCACAGCTCGGCGTAGAGCGCCGTCGCGTCGTCGCACGCGAGCAGGTCGGCCAGGGCCGCCGCGCGGAGGTCGGGGCGCGGGTCGACGCGCCCGAGCTTGGGGCAGGGCCGCGCGAAGTAGGCCCGGTAGCGCCGCCGGTCGTAGCGCCGCCGGGCCTCGGCGCGGGTGGCGAGGTCCACGGGCACCGTGGCGAGGAAGGCCCGCCAGCGCTCGTCGAGGGTGGCCAGGTCGGCGCCGTAGACGGCCTCCCAGTCGAAGGTGGCGGTGCGCTGCACCCGCCAGAGCTTGTCGGCCCCCTCGGTGAGCACGAGCCAGCCGAGGAAGGAGCCGGCGGCCTCGTAGGCGCTGCGCTCGAGCACGGCGTTGAACCCGAACGGGTCGAAGACCTCGGTGGCGTGGGGCAGGTCGCCGTTCGCCAGCATGGCGGCGGCCTCGGCGTGGGCGGCCCGGTCCCAGACCAGCCCCTCGCCCCAGGCCGTCGCCGTGCCCTCGACGAAGGCCCGGGACAGGGCGATGAGCGGGTTGGGGCGCACCTCGGCGTGCAGGGCGTGGACGAGCTCGTGGCGCAGGGTGCCGTCGAGGGCGGACCACCAGGGCAGGTCGACGCGCCAGAGCCAGGCGTGGGCGGCGTGAATGCCGGTGAGGCGCTCCATCTGCTCGGCGTCGTCGTAGAGGAGGAGGCGCACCTTGACCTCGTCGCCCACGCCCATGTCCGGCGCGACGCTCGCCCACTGCCACTCGGCCTCCCGGGCGACGAGGTCGACGTAGGGGGCCGCGGCCCCGTCGGCGGCGTAGCGAATCGCGAAGTGCGGCGTCTCGCGTTCCCGGTCGAGGACCGATCGCTGCGCCCCCCGCCCCCAGCCCAGGCCGAGGCGGCTGCCGCCGAGCGCCGCCACGAGCGCCACGGCCAGGGCGGGCCATCGCCGGCCGCCGCCCCAGGCCCAGGCCGCCCAGGCCACGCCGAGGAGCCAGGCGCGCTCCAGGGCGTCCACGGCGTCCACCGACAGCGCGGCCCGCTGGTCGACGAAGCGCGGCGCCCCGAGCAGGGGGTCGGTGATGCGCAGCCCCAGCGCCGCCTGCCCGAGGTCGTGGACCAGGCTGGCCGCGAGGAAGCCGAGCAGCGCCAGCGCCACCCGCCGCCGCGACCAGCCCGCCGCCCGGGTGCCCGCCGCCGCCGCCAGCGCCGCCGCCGGCCCCCAGGTGAGCCAGAACACGAGGGAGGCCCGCGCGAAGCGGCAACCGTGAACCGGGCCGTCCACCAGCCGGTGGACGAGCCAGGCGCCGAGGCCGAAGGCGAGGGTCGCCGGCAGGCTGGCGGCGAGGGCGGCTTCCGGCCGGCCCGCGCCCCGGGCGACCCGCCGCGCCAGCAGGAAGCCCGCCAGCGCGCCGATCAGCGTGAAGCCCTGGGTGAACTCGTGGGTGAGGAGGTGCAGCGGGGGCCGGAGCTGCCCGAGGCCGGCCAGGGCGGCGCCGGCGAGGACCGCCGCCGCGGCGAGCCGGGCGCGCCGGCGCATCAGGCGGCCTCCCGCGGCTCGGCGGGCACGGGCGGCTCAGGCGCCCGGCGGGTGGACCCGGTCACCGCCGGCCTCCCGGGCGTGATCGAGGTGTTCGAGGGCGCGCTGGAAGAGGGCCTCGACGTTGAGGTCGCGGGGACCGCGCACCGCCCAGCCCACGCTCGCCGAGAGCCGCGTCCCGTCGGGCAGGTCGGGGTCGACCGCCGCGGTGAGCTCGCGGAGGCGCCGGGCGACCCGCGCCGCCTCGGCGGCGTCGGCCTCGGGCAGCAGCACCGCCAGCTCGTCGGCGCCGGTGCGGGCCACCCGGTCGCCGTGGCGGACGTGGCGGCGAATCGTCGTCGCCAGGGCGACGAGGGCCCGGTCGGCGGCGGCGCGGCCGTGGGCGGCGTTGAGGCGGCCGAAGCCGTCCACGTCGAGGACCGCCACCCCCAGGGGCGCGTCGCGGCGGCTCGCCCGGGCCCAGGCGGCGCGGGCCTCGTCGAGAAAGGCGGCGTGGTCGAGGAGCCCCGTGAGCCCGTCCACCCGGGCCAGGCGCTCCAGCTCTGCCCGCAGGCGACGGGCCGGGCGCAGGACGAGGAGCCAGCCGGCCAGCGCGGCGGGCGCGGCGGCGAGGAGCGCGCCGAGGACGGGCCCTCCCCCGGCCGCGCCGGCCAGCGCGCCCCCGGCGGCGGCGGCGAGGGCCACGCCGGCGACGGCGAGGCGCGGCCTCACGAGTCCGCGACGCCCAGGGCCTCCAGCACGGCGTCGACGTGGCCCTTCACGCGCACCTTGGGCCAGGCGTGGGTGATGACGCCGTCGGGGCCCACGATGAAGGTCGAGCGAATCGTGCCCTCGACCTCGCGGCCGTACATCTTCTTCTTGCCCCAGGCGCCGTAGGCCTTGTGCAGCACCAGCTCCGGGTCGGAGACCAGGGGGAAGGGGATGCCGTGCTTTTCCTTGAAGCGGTCGTGGCTGCGGACGCTGTCCTTGGAGACGCCGATCACTTGGACGCCGGCGGCCCCGAGGCGCGCCATGTTGTCGCGGAAGTCGCAGGCCTCGGTGGTGCAGCCGGGGGTGTTGTCCTTCGGGTAGAAGTAGATGACGTAGCGCTTGCCCGCGAGGTCGGCGGAGCTGAGCCGCCCGCCCCCGTCGGTGGGCAGGTCGAAGTCGGGCGCGCGGTCGCCGGGCTGGAGCATGGACACCTCCTCGCCGGCAGGGGTAACGCCCGCCGGGGGCCCGGCAAGGCGGCGCGGCCTCAGCCCGAGACGCCGTCGAGGCGCTCGACCTTCATCATGTTGGTCGCCCCGCGCATCGGGGCGCGGCCGGCCAGCACGACGACCTCCTCGCCCGGGGGCAGCAGCCCGGCGTCGAGGATCGCCCGCTCCCCGGCGGCGATGAGCTCGTCGGTGCGGCCCACGGCCGGGATGACCACCGAGCGCACCCCCCAGGCCAGGGCCAGCATCCGGGCGACGGCCCGGTCGTGGGTCACGGCGACGATGGGGCCCGGCGGCCGGCTCTTGCAGGCCTGGATCGCCGTGGCGCCCGACCAGGTGAACACGACCAGCGGGCGCTCCCGCTGCTGCACCGCCCAGCACGCCGCCCGCAGCACGGTGTTGCCGCCGCTGGCCCGCGGCGGCAGGTCGTCGAGGGAGGGCCGGCGGAACCACGGGCTCGCCTCGGCCTCGCGGGCGATGCGGTCCATGGTGCGAACCGCCTCGACGGGCCAGGCGCCGGTGGCCGTCTCGCCGGAGAGCATGACGGCGTCGGTGCCGTCGAGGATGGCGTGGGCCACGTCCGAGGCCTCGGCCCGGGTGGGGCGCGGGTTGCGCTCCATGCTGTCGAGCATCTGCGTCGCCGTGACCACCAGCCGCCCCGCCCGGTTGGCGGCGTCGATGAGCTGCTTCTGGACGACGGGCACGCGCTCGAAGGGGATCTCGACGCCCAGGTCGCCCCGGGCGACCATGATGCCCTCGACCCCGGCGAGGATGGCGGCGATGGCGGCGACGCCCTGGGGCTTCTCGATCTTGGCGATCACCGGCAGCTCCGGCCGCCCGAGCTCGACCAGGGCGTCGCGCAGCCGGGCGATGTCGCCGGCGGAACGCACGAAGCTGAGCGCCACCCAGTCGGCGCCGGCCTCGACGCCGACGCGCAGGTCGGCGCGGTCCTTGTCGGTGAGGGCCGGGGCGCGGATCTCGGTGCCGGGCAGGTTGATGCCCTTGTGGGCGCCCAGCTCGCCGCCGTGGCGGATCCGCACCGCGACCGCCTCCGGGCGCACGGTCTCGATCACCCCCTCGATGAGCCCGTCGGCGAACAGGATGGGCTCGCCGGGCCGCGCGTCCCGGGCGAGGTCGGGCCAGGTCGTGCCCACGCGGCGCCCCGCGCCGACGAAGGCCGGGTCCATGACGAGCTCCAGGGTGTCGCCGTCGGCGAGGCGCAGCGGCTCGCGCACCGCTCCCGTGCGGATCTTGGGGCCCTGCAGGTCGAGGAGCACGGCGGGATCGCGGCCTTCGGCGGCCCCCGCCTCCCGGACGGCGGCGATGGCGGCCCGAATGCCGGCGGCGCTCGCGTGGGAGCAGTTGACGCGGAACACGTCCACGCCGGCCCGGACGAGGCGCCGCAGGACGGCGGGGTCGAGGGAGGCGGGGCCGAGGGTGGCGACGATGCGGGTACGGCGGTCCATGCGAACCCCTATCGGGAGGCCGGGGGAGGCGCCGCGATGTTCCACGGCGGCGCGCGGCGAGGATGTCGGGAACAGCGTCGTTTTCGCACCGTTCCCCGCGCGTCCCGGACCCGGCGGGGCCGCCGCCAGGGGCGCCGGCGCTGCTGGTGATAACGCCGCGAGAACCTCGCTTGTCGGGACCACGGCGCGGCGGGCCGAAAAAAATGTTCCCCGATTGATTGACACGTCAACGGGCTGGTGGCATGATCCGAAGCGGGTCTGGGAGGACCCGCTTTGGGAGAGAGAGAGAAACCTTCAGCCCGGGCTCGCCCGGGACCCACATCGCCGCTCGCCGGGCCGACCACCAGGAGGGGTGGCCGGGGCGGCCGCCCGACCGGGCGTCACTCGGGAGGAACACCATGTCGACACCGTTGCCCAAGAGCCGCGAACGGGTCGCCCGCAACTTCATCCGCACCTATGGACGCACCCGCTTCCGCCGGCTCCTCGAGGCCCTCGCCGCCGGCGAGAGCGGCCAGCGCATCGCCGACGAGTTCGGCGTGAGCCGCGAGCGCGTCCGCCAGTGGAAGAACACCTTCGGCGAGGTCATCGTGCACTACCGGGTCTACCCGGAGGTCGACCGCATCCTGCGCGACCGCCGCTCGGCCTGACGCCGCCGCCCGCGCGCCCCCGCTTCCTTGCCCGAGGCGGGGGCGTCGTGTATGTGGCCGCCTTCCCCCGCGCTCGGAGACGCAAGCATGGCGGAACGCAGGTTCAAGCGCATCGTGGCGGCCTACTCGGGCGGCCTGGACACCTCGGTGATGATCCCCTGGCTGCAGGAGCGCTACGGCGCCGAGATCGTCACCTACACCGGCGATCTCGGCCAGGGCGAGGACCTCGACGCGATTCGCGCCAAGGCGCTCGCCACCGGCGCCAGCGAGGCCGTCGTCGACGACCTGCGCGACCGCTTCGTCGAGGAGTTCATCTGGCCGGCGGTCAAGGCCTCGGCGGTCTACGAGGGGCAGTACCCCCTGCACACGGCGCTCGGCCGGCCGCTGCTCGCCCGCCGCATCGTCGAGGTGGCCCGCGAGGTCGGCGCCGACGCCGTCGCCCACGGCTGCACCGCCAAGGGCAACGACCAGGTGCGCTTCGAGGTCACCTTTCGCGCCCTGGCCCCCGACCTCGGCGTGATCGCCCCCCTCCGCGAGTGGGAGATGCGGACCCGCGAGGAAGAGGTCGACTACGCCGTCGCCCGCGGCATCTCCATTCCCATCACCCGCGACAAGCCCTACTCGATCGACCAGAACCTCTGGGGCTGCGCCATCGAGTGCGGCGAGATGGAGGACCTCTGGGCGGAGCCCCCCGACGACGCCTGGATCATGACCCGCGACCCGGCGCACGCTCCCAAGGGCTCGGTCGAGATCGTCATCGGCTTCGAGCGGGGCGTGCCCGTCAGCATCGACGGGCGGCCGATGGGCGGGGTGCGCCTCATCGAGTACCTCAACGACCTGGCGGGCACCTTCGGCGTCGGCCGCATCGACATGGTCGAGAACCGCGTCGTCGGCCTCAAGTCCCGCGAGGTCTACGAGGCGCCGGCGGCCACCCTGCTGCACATGGCCCACACCGAGCTCGAGCGCATCACCCTCGACCGCCCCACCTTCAACTACAAGCGCAAGATCAGCCAGGACTACGCCAACATCATCTACGACGGCACCTGGTTCGGCCCCCTGCGCGACGCCCTGCAGGCCTTCGTCGACCACAGCCAGCAGACGGTGACCGGCGAGGTCAGGATCCGCGTCTCCGCCGGCCTGGCCCGGGTGGTGGGGCGGCGCTCGCCCTACTCCCTCTACGACCAGGGCCTCGCCACCTACTCCGAGGGCGACATCTTCGACCGGGAGGCCGCCGAGGGCTTCCTCAAGCTCTACAGCCTGGGCTACCGCACCCTGGCCGAGGCCCGGCGGCGGGCCGAGGAGCGCCGGGCGGACCGCGACGGGGAGGACGGCTGATGGCCCTGTGGGACGGGCGCTTCGAGGGGGGGCCGGCGGCGCTGATGCAGGCGTTTTCCGAGTCCTTGAGCACCGACCTCGAGATGTGGGCCGAGGACCTCGCCGGCAGCCGGGCCCACGCCCGGATGCTCGCTCGGGTGGGCATTCTCGACGAGGCCGAGCGCGACGCCATCCTCGCCGGTCTCGACCGGGTCGAGGCCGACCTGCGCGGCGGCTGGCGGCCCGGCATCGAGCACGAGGACATCCACATGGCCGTCGAGGCGCGGCTCGCCGAGCACGTGGGTCCGGTGGCGGGCAAGCTGCACACCGCCCGCTCGCGCAACGACCAGGTCGCCACCGACGTGCGGTTGTGGCTGCGGACCCGCCTCGACCGCCTCGACGCCGCGGTGGCCGAGCTCATCGGCGTGCTCCTCGACCGGGTGGAGTCCGACGGCCGGGCGATCGTGCCGGGCACCACCCACCTCCAGCGCGGCCAGCCGATCCGCCTGGGCCACCACCTCCTCGCCCACGCCTGGGCGCTGTCCCGCGACCGCGAGCGCCTCGCCGGGGCCCGCGCCCGGGTGAACCGCTCCCCCCTCGGCGCCGCCGCCCTCGCCGGCACCCCGCACCCCGTCGACCGCGACTGGACCGCCCGCGAGCTGGGCTTCGACGGGGTGGTCGAAAACGCGATGGACGCGGTGGCCGCCCGGGACCACCTGAGCGAGGCCGCCGCCGCCGCCGCCATCCTCGCCGGGCACCTCTCGCGCATGGCCGAGGAGCTGGTGCTGTGGTCGACGCCGGAGTTCGCCCGGGTGCGCCTCTCGGACGCCTGGAGCACCGGCAGCTCGATCATGCCGCAGAAGCGCAACCCCGACGCCGCCGAGCTGGTGCGGGGCAAGACGAGCCGGGTCGTCGGCTCCCTCGTCAGCCTGCTGGCGCTGACCCGGGCGCTGCCGATGGCCTACAACCGCGACCTGCAGGAGGACCGGCCGGCCCTGTTCGAGGCGGTGCACACCACCCTGGCCTGCACCCGCGTCCTCGCGGGCTGCTGGCGCGATCTCGCCGTGCTCCCGCCCCCCGACCTGCGCGGCGACTTCTCGCTCGCCACGGAGCTGGCCGACTTCCTGGCCGGTCGCGGCGTGCCCTTTCGCGAGGCGCACCGCGTCGTCGGCGGCCTGGTGCGGCTTTGCGAGGAGCGCGGCGGCGACCTCGGCGCGCTCAGCGAGGCCGACCTCGAGGCGGCCCACCCGGGTTTTCGCGGGGTGGCGGCCGAGGCCCTGGCCTGGCTCGACCCCGAGGCCGCCGTCGAGCGCCGCACCTCCCGGGGCGGCACCGCCTGGTCCGAGGTGGAGCGGCAGGTGGCGCTGCTGCGCGCCACCCTGGGCTGAAGGCGCCCGCGGCGACCCGCCGAGCGCCCCGGGGAAGACGGCGGTCGGCCGGCGCTCCGCCTCGGCCCGTGGATGCCGGCGGTCGGGCGGCGCTCCAATGCCCCCCCTGCGCCTCGGCGCCGCTTCCGCTACCCTTCGGGGCCGCCCCTCGAACCCGGAGATGCCCATGTCCCGATCCGCCCTCTCGCTCCTCCTCCTCGCCGGCCTCTCCAGCCTCGCCACCGCCTGCCGCACCGACGGCAAGGGCGGGGACACCGGCCTCACCGCCACCACCGATCCCGACGCCGACGGCGACGGCTTCACCGTGGGCGACGGGGACTGCGACGACGGCGACGCGGCGGTGAGCCCCGGGGCGACGGAGCTGTGCAACGGGGTGGACGACGACTGCGACGGGGACGTGGACGAGGATGCCGCCGACGCGGGCACCTGGTACGCCGACGCCGACGGGGACGGCTACGGGGACCCCGCGGCCGCGCAGACCGCCTGCGAGCAGCCCAGCGGCGCCGTCGCGGACGGCACGGACTGCGACGACGCCGATGCGGACAGCTTTCCCGGCGCCCCGGAGCGCTGCGACGGCCTCGACAACGACTGCGACGGCGACGTCGACGAGGAGGTGACGACGACCTGGTACGCCGACGCGGACGGGGACGGCCACGGGGACGCCGCTTCCCCGCTGGACTCCTGCGACCCGCCGAGCGGCTACGTCGACGACGCCACCGACTGCGACGACGCCGACGCCGGGGTCCACCCGGGGGCGACGGAGCTGTGCAACGGTGTGGACGACGACTGCGACGGGGACGTGGACGAGGAGGCCGCCGACGCGAGCACCTTCTACGCCGACGCCGACGGGGACGGCTACGGCGACGAGGCGACCACCGACACCGGCTGCGAGGCGCCGAGCGGCTACGTCGCCGTCGGGGCCGGCGATCCCTTCGACTGCGACGACGGCGACGCGGCGGTGAACCCCGGGGCGACGGAGCTGTGCAACGGGGTGGACGACGACTGCGACGGGACGGTGGACGAGGACGACGCCGCCGACGCGAGCACCTGGAACATCGACTACGACGGCGACGGCTACGGCTCCGACAGCTACACGCTCACCGCCTGCGAGCAGCCGAGCGGGTATGTCGCCGACGACACGGACTGCGACGACACCAGCGCCGACGCCCACCCGGGGGGCACCGAGGTCTGCGACGGCCTCGACAACGACTGCGACGGGACGGTGGACGAGGACGACGCCGCCGACGCGAGCACCTGGTACGCCGACGCCGACGGGGACGGCTACGGCGACGCTTCCGCGACGATGGCGGCCTGCGACGAGCCCAGCGGCTACACCTCGGACGACACGGACTGCGACGACACCGATGCCACCGTGCATCCCGGGGCCACCGAGAGCTGGTTCGACGGCGTGGACTCGGATTGCGACGGCGTCGAGGACCCGGACATCTGCGTCGAGGGGGCCGCGCCGGCCACCACCGTGAGCTACGACGCGAGCTGCACCTACACGCCGGTCAGCTCGGGCTCCTGGTCCATCGACGTCGGCTGGAGCACCGACGACTTCTCGTACTCGGCGGGGAGCAGCTACACCCACGTCATGATGACGCCGGCGGTGGGCCGCCTGCAGGACACCACCGGCGACGGCGTCGTCGACGCCGACGACCTGCCGGTCATCGCCTACACGACCTTCTACAGCAACGCCTACTCCTCTTCCGGCTACCTGCGGGTGATCTGGGGCGACGGCTCCGGCGAGGTGTTCAGCGTCCGCAGCGTCACCTCCGGCGGCAGCACCTACTACCCGGCGGGTTCCGGCGGCGTCGCCATCGCCGACCTCGAGGGCGACGGCAGCCCCGAGCTGCTCGTGACCGCCTACGGCGGGCACGTCCTCTGCCTCGACAACAGCGGGGCGCTCCTGTGGGTGAGCGACGAGGCGACCGCCAGCGTCTACACCTACCCCTCGGTGGCCGACCTCGACGGCGACGGTACGGCCGAGGTGATCGCCGGCGACCACGTCTTCGACGCCACCGGCGCGACCCTGTTCACCGTGTCGGGCACCAGCACGCGCATCAGCGAGGCGGCCGACATCGACGGCGACGGCACCCTCGAGGTCGTCAACGCCGGCGGCGCCTACGAGCCCGACGGCAGCACGCTGTGGGCGAGCTCCGTCAACGAGTGGGCGGGCACCGCCATCGGCGACCTCGACGGCGACGACGCCGGCGAGGTGGTCGCCAACTACGGCGGCACGGTGTCGGCCATCGACGACGACGGCAGCATCCTGTGGAGCACCGCGGTGAGTGGGGGCGGCTACGGCCCGCCGTGCATGGCGGACTTCGACGGCGACGGCGAGATGGAGGTGGCCGCCGCCGGCAAGAGCGTGCTGGCGGTGCTCGACACCGACGGCAGCACCCTGTGGACGACGACGATTCACGACTACTCGTCGAGCGGCACCTCGTGCTCCTCCTTCGACTTCGACGGCGACGGCGCCAGCGAGCTGTTCTACGCCGACGAGACGACCTTCCGCATCTACGACGGCGCCAGCGGCACCGTGCTCTACTCGAACAGCAGCCACGCCTCGGGCACGCTCTGGGAGAACCCCTTCGTCGTGGACGTGGACAACGACGGCAACGCCGAGGTGGTGGTGCCCTCGAACAACTACGCCTACTCCGGCTGGGACGGCATTCACGTGCTGGAGGAGGTCAACGACGAGTGGCAGAGCGCCGGTACGGTCTACAACCAGCACGCCTTCGCCCCGTCGATGATCGAGGACGACATGACGGTGCCCACGGCCCCGACGATGCCGTGGATCGACGACCTCGTGTTCCGCGGCCAGTCGAGCTGGGCGGAGCCGGGGGCGGCGCCCGACCTCGCCGTCGAGATCCTCGACGCCTGCGAGGACTGCTCCGCCGGCACCGTGGAACTCTACGTCGCGGTGCAGAACCAGGGCGCGGTCTTCGCTCCCGCCGGCACCTCCGTCGCCCTCTACGCCGTGGACGGCTCGACGACGACGCTTCTGGACACCACGACGACGACGGATCGCTGCGAGCCCGGCGACCAGCTCGCCTCCATCCTGTTCTCGGTGGACGTGGCCGACGTGGGCGCCGACGGCCTCATGGTCGTGGTGGACGACGACGGCACCGGCGCCGGCGAGCAGAACGAGTGCGACGAGACGAACAACAGCGCCACCTGGGACGCCCTGACCTGCGCCTCGCGGTAGCTCCCGGCCCCGGGGCTCCGGCCCCGGGGGGCCTCAGGTCCGGCCGGGACGACAAGTGGGCGGCGCGGCCCGGATGCGGAGGCGCCGGGTCGGCTTGAGCACCCCGGCCTCCGCGAGCCTGCGAAGCTTGCGCGAAAAGGCGGGCTGGGCGCTGGTGGGGCCGCTGGCGATCCAGTGCAGCGGGCGGACGCATCGGGCCAGGGCGGGTGCGCCTCGCGGCCACTCCCGCAGCCAGCGCGCCTTGGCGATGACCTCCTGGATGTGGCCGTCACCAGAGGGCCGACGAGGACGGTGAGGTCGCCGAGGCGCAGGCGCGCATTCGCGATCGGGCCGATGGCCCGGACGGCGAGGTCGTCTGCGGTCATGGCGACTCCTGGCTGCTTTTCGCCGGCCTCACGGTTCGACGGGCTGGCCGTCGGCGTCCACGCGGACGACGGGCAGGCCGAGGCCGGCGAGTTCCTCGCCGACCCGGGCGGCGTCGCCCACGACGACCACCTGGAGGCGGTCGGGGTGGATGTGGGCGGCCCAGGCGGCGTTGGCCGCATCGGTGTCGACGGCGCGCACGCGGTCGGGCATCCCCGGCAGCCAGTCGTCCGGCAGGTCGTAGAGGCGCTGCATGAGCGTGTAGCGCAGGAGCGTGCCCGGCTGCTCGAACTGGAGGGGGAAGGATCCGAGCCAGCCGTTGCGGGCGGCGTCGAGCTCGGCCTCGGTGATCGGGCGGTCCTCCAGCGGGCCGCGGATCTCGGCGAGCATCTCGGACAGGGCGGGGGCCGTCGCCTCGGCCACCACCGAGGAGGAGGCGATCCAGAGGCCCGGCAGGTGGTTGTGCTGCACGGTGGACCGGGCGCCGTAGGTCCAGCCCTTGTCCTCGCGCAGGTTCATGTTGATGCGGGCGGTGAACTGGCCGCCGACGACGCGGTTCGCCATCGAGAAGGCGGCCTCGTCGGGATCGCCGCGACGGCCGACGAATTCGTGGACCCGCAGCACGGACTGCGCGGCCCCGGGCTTGTCGACGAGGTAGAGCGTCGCGGAATCGAAGGTGGGGAGCGCGCTCTCGTCGGGGGGCTCCGGGGCCGGCTCGCCCGAGGGCTTCCAGTCGCCGAAGCGCGCCTCGAGCAGCGGTTTCACCTCGTCGAGGGTGACGTCGCCGCCGACGAGGAAGGTGGCCCGGTCGGGCACGAGGTGCTCCGCCGCCCAGGCCCGCATGTCGTCGGGGCTCATCGCCCGGTAGGCGGCCTCGCTGTCGAGGTGCCCGAGGTATTGCCCGCCGTAGAGGATGGCGCTGCTCGCCCGGTGGGCGATGCGCCTGGGGTCGTTGCGGACCGCGGCCAGCTCGGCGAGGCGCTGCTCGCGCAGCACCGCCCAGGCGTCCTCGGGGAAGGTGGGCTCGAAGACGACGGTGGCGAGGATGTCGAGGGTGGCTTCGAGCTGGTCGCGCAGGCAGGAGGCGCTCACCGTCGCCGTGTCGATGCCGGCGCCGGTGCCGAGGTTGGCGCCGAGGCGGCGCAGGGCGGCGCTGAGCCCGGCGGCGTCCCAGTCGCCGGCGCCCTCGTCGAGCATGTCCATCGTCACGCTGGCGAGCCCCGGCAGGTCGTCGGGGTCGGACCAGCCGCCCTCGGGGAAGACGAGGCGCACGTAGACCATCGGCACCTCGTGGTTCTCGACGACCACCACGTCGAGGCCGTTGGACAGCTCGCCGGTGGCGGGGCTCGGCAGTTCCCAGGGG
>WGAH01000181.1 GCA_015489145.1 Deltaproteobacteria bacterium | reverse complement strand
GGCGGGACCGGCCACCCGGGGGGCGCGCAGGGCCAGGCGGCCGAGGGCGAGCAGGGCGAGGGAGGCCGCCAGGTGGATGCCGATGTTGACGAGGTGGTAGCCGCGCACGTCGAGGCCGTGGACCGCGCGGTTGGCGAACAGGGTCGCCACCCCCACCCAGCGGCGCACGAGCATGCCGTACTGGTCGACGGACAGCGCCGGGCGGGCGCGGGAGGGGTGGAGCAGCCAGTCGGGCCGCGAGAGCAGGGGGGTGTCGACGATGTTGGCGAAGTCGTCGAACTGGAAGGGCACCGCCAGGCTGGAGGCGTAGGCGGCGAGCACCACCGCCGCCACCAGGGCCGCCTGGATCGCCGGGCGGTCGAGGGGGCGGCTCACCCGGGCTCCTCGCCCGGCGGCTCGGGGCCCTCGTCGAGGAGGCCCGCCGCTTCCAGCCGGGCCCGGAGGATGGCGAGCTCCTGGGCGAGGCGCCGGGTGCGGGCGCGCTGCTCGCCGGCCCGCTCGGAGAGGTGCACGAGGTAGACGAAGGTGAAGGCGCCGCCGAGGACGATGAGCAGGCTCGGGGCGTAGGCGATGCCCACCGCCGCCGCCAGGCGGTCGATCAGGGGCGGCCAGGCGCCGAAGACGCCGAGCGCCAGGCCCACCGGCGCCCACAGGATCGCGTACTCCGAGCGCAGCCGGCCGGTCTGGATGCGGTGGACCAGCCACAGCAGGAGCAGGGCGGTGCAGCTCGCGACGAAGATCCAGCCACGGGGTCCGGCCATGGGGCTCAGCCTCCGATGCGGCCCCCGAGGCGCAGCAGCAGGAGGGCCAGCATCACCTTGGCCATGTAGTAGCCCGCCACGACGCCTTCCAGCGAGGACCGGCCGCCCTGGCGCGGCGCCATGCGGACCGGGACCTCCACCACCCGCAGGCCGGCCCGGGCGGCGAGCATCAGGGTCACGGGCTCGGGGAAGTCGTCGGGGTAGGCGGGCAGGAGGGCGGCGGCGGCCCGGCGGTTGAACAGGCGCAGCCCCGAGGTCGGGTCGGTCACCCGCGGCCCGCCCAGCAGCCGGAGCCAGGCCGCCAGCAGCCGGATGCCGAGGCGGCGCCCCGGGGTGGACCGCCAGGACCCGTCGCCGAGGAAGCGCGAGCCCACGACGATGTCGGCCTCGTCGGCCCGGGCGAGGAGGCGGTCGACCTCGGCCGGCGGGTGCTGGCCGTCCCCGTCCACCTGCACGACGTGGGTGCCGTCGCCGGCGAGGAACCAGCGCAGGCCCGCCTGCACCGCCCCGCCGATGCCGAGGTTGACGGGCAGGTCGAGGAGCGCGACGCCGCCGGGCTCCCGGGGGCCCGCCTCGCCGCCGGCGCGCCTCCGGGCGGCCCAGCGGCGCACCCGCGCCGCCGTGTCGTCGGTGGAACCGTCGTTGACGACGCACACCCGCGCTTCCGGCCGCCACCGCCGCAGGGCCTCGAGCACGCCCTCGATGGCCGCCGCCTCGTCGCGGGCGGGGACGACCACCACCAGGCGGGGACCGGCGGACACCTCAGAACCAGGGAACCCAGGCGTCGGGCATCCAGACCCGGGCGAAGTAGGTGCGGGAGGGGTCGATGCTGGAGCCGTCGGCGCCGAAGTACTCGCTGTTCGTGCCGATGCCGTCGGTGCTCGACTGGGTGGACCAGTAGTGGATGCCGATGATCGCGCCGTCGGAATCGGTCTCCCAGTCGAGGAAGTAGACGTTGTGGCCGCTGCCGCTGTGGCGCCAGAACTGCACGATGTCGCCGGGGCGCACGTCGTCCCAGTCGGTGATGCGCTCGCCGATGCCGTAGTTCTCGACGGCGTCCTGGTTGCCGTTGCCGTACAGCTCGCGGATGTACCAGTCGGTGCGGAACTCGTCGAGGTCGGCGACGCTCATGCCGTTGATCGTGCCGTCGCCGCCGGTCTCGGCGTCGACCCGCTCCCAGGCGCGCATGAAGACCTCCCAGGTGAGGCCCACGCAGTAGGAGCGGTGCTCGGGATCGCCCTCGGCGACGAGCTCGTCCCGGTACCAGATGTCGCGGGTGGTGCCGAGCCAGTCGCCGTCGGAGGGCCAGTAGTAGCCGTAGCTCCCGTCGGTGGGGTAGGTCGCGATGATGTCGAGCACCACGTCGTTGAAGCTCGCGTCCTCGGGGTGGGTGCCGGCGGCGACCTCGACGGTGATCGCGTCGGTGGCGACGGTCTCGCCGTCGGCCAGGCCCCGGGCCTCCAGCGTCCAGGTTCCCGGATCGAGCTCGGCGGTGAGGACCTGCCCGGGCTCGCCGGCGTCGAGGAGGAGGTCGTCGGCGTACAGCTCGACCGTCTCGACGTCCTCGGAGGCCGTCACCGCCACGTGCACGGGGCTGTCGACGCTCTCGCCGTCCTGGGGGCTGGTGATCGTGACCTGGCTGGCGGCGCCGTCCTCGACGCGAATCGTGAGGGCGTGCTCACTCAGCTCGGCGCCGTCGGCGTCGAGGCCCACCAGCCGCAGGCCGTGCCGGCCGGTGGCGAGGTCGAGGTCCATCGACCCGCCGCCGCGATCCGGGTCGACCGCGTCGCGGGCGGCCTCGGCCCCGTCCACGTCGAGGCGCACGGCGGCCACGTCGGCGCCGGCCTCGTAGATCACCTCGAAGCGCGGCGCCAGGACCGCGCCGTTGAAGGGCACGGTGATGCGGACGGCGGTGGCGGTGGCGAAGTCCTCGCCGGGGGGCGGGTTGCCGCCGGAACCGGTGCCGCCGCAGGCGGCGAGGAGCGCCAGGAGCATCGCCAGGAATCGCAGGAACACGGCAGCCTCCCGCTTCAACCTGCCCCGCCGGGCCGACGCGCGCAACTCACGCCCCCGCCGCCTCCCGCAGCCGGTCGGCCAGCCGGGTCCAGCGCTCGTCGCCGCCGGGGGTGGCGACGGCGATGCCGAGGGCGTCGGGGTGGCCGACGACGCAGCAGAAGCGCCGGGCGCGGGTCATCGCGGTGTAGAGCAGGTTGCGCCGCAGCATGAGGCGGTGGGCGGTGTGCAGCACGACGACGGCGGCCGGGTACTCGCTGCCCTGGCTCTTGTGGATGCTGATGCACCAGGCGGGCTCGACCTGGTCGAGGCGGCTGCCGCTCACCTCGACGAGGCGGCCGTCGAAGTTGATCACCACCGCGCCGTCGCGCACGGCGAGCACCCGGCCGGTGTCGCCGTTGAACACGTCGTGGTCGTAGTCGTTGCGGACCTGGATCACCCGGTCGCCCTCGCGGAAGAGGCGCTCGCCCCGCGCGAGCTCGGGGCCGGAGGGGTTGAGCACCGCCCGCAGGCGCTCGTTGAGGGCCCGGGTGCCGAGGGGCCCGGCGTGCATCGGCGCGAGCACCTGCACGTCCCGGCGGGGGTCGAAGCCGAGGCGCGGCAGCCGGTTGCGCACGATCTCGAGGAGGGTGGCGACCGCTTCGAGGGGGTCGGTGCGGGGGACGACGAAGAAGTCGCGGGCGGTGGCCTCCGGGTCGCGCTCGGCGCTGACGGGGCGGCGGCCGGACAGCACCCGCCGGGCGTTGCGGACGATGCCCGAGCCCTCGGCCTGCCGGTGGACCTCGGTGAGGGTGGCGACGGGGACGGCGCCGCTGGCGATCACGTCGGCGAGGACCCGGCCGGGGCCCACGCTGGGGAGCTGGTCGGCGTCGCCGACGAGGACGAGGCGGCAGCCCTCGGGCACCGCCGCGAGCAGGGCGGCCATGAGCGGCAGGTCCACCATGCTGGCCTCGTCGACGAGGATGCCGTCGGCTTCGAGGGGATTGCGGCGGTCCCGGTCGAAGCGGCCGGTGCGGCCGTTGTACTCGAGGAGGCGGTGCACCGTGCGCGCGTCGGCGCCGGTGGTCTCGGCGAGGCGCCGGGCGGCCCGGCCGGTGGGGGCGGCGAGCAGCCAGCGCTCGGCCATGCGCCCGGCGGCCTCGAGGATCACCTGCACGATCGTGGTCTTGCCGGTGCCGGGTCCGCCGGTGATCACGCTCACCCCGTGGGACAGGGCCGTGCGGACGGCGCGGCGCTGGTCGGCGCCCAGCGCGATGCCCCGGGCCCGGGCGACGGCGTCCACCATCGCCTCGGCGGCGGCGGGTCGGACGTGGCGGGCGAGGGCGGCGAGGGCGCGGGCCACCCGGGCCTCGCGGCGCTCCATCACCGGCCGGTACACCGGGCGGCTGTCCGGGTCGGGGGCCGGGTGGCGCACGAGGCGGCCCTGGCCGGCGAGGCGCTCGAGGGCCTCGCGGGCGCCGGCCTCGGGCACCTCCAGCTCGACGGCCCGGCGCACCAGCTCGCCCTCGGGCAGGAAGCAGTGGCCCTCGCCCTCGGCCTGGCGGAGCAGCCAGCCCAGGGCGGCCTCGGCGCGCCGGGGATCGTCGGGGCCGATGCCCTGGGCGCGGGCGATGCGGTCGGCGGTGCGGAAGCCGACGCGCTCGACCTCGTCGGCCAGGCGGTAGGGGTCGCGGGTGACCACCGACAGGGCGTCGTCGCCGTAGCGCTCGGCGATGGCCAGGGCGAGGGCCTGGCCGATGCCGTGGCCCCGCAGGGTGGCCATCACCTCGCGCTGCCCCTGGTCGCGGGCCCAGTGGGCGCGGATCTCGGCGAGGCGCTTGCGCCCGAGGCCGGGCACCTCGAGCAGGCGCTCGGGCTCGTGCTCGATGACGCGCAGGGTGTCGAGGCCGAAGCGCTCGACCACCCGGCGGGCGATGGTGGGGCCGAGGCCCTTGACCGCCCCGCTGGCGAGGTAGCGCTCCAGGCCGGCGATCGTGCGCGGGTCCTCGACGAGCACGCTCCGCGCCCGGAACTGCCGGCCGTAGCTCGGGTGGCGCTCCCAGGCCCCGTCGAGGCGGACGTGCTGGCCTTCGAGGACGTGGGCGAGGGGCCCCACGGCGGTGAAGGTGCCCCCGTCGTCGCCCCGGAGGCGGGCCACCGCGTAGCCGCCGTCGGGCGACTGGAAGGTGAAGCCGACGAGCTCGCCGGCGACCTGCCCGGATTCGGCGCGCTCGAAACCCACGACCTCCCCTCGGCGACCGGGCGATCCTACCAGGAGGGCCCTGCCAGGAGGGCACCGAGGGGCTACCCCGGGTACACCTCGTAGCGCTCGATGTGGTAGCCGCCCATGGCCCGCACGACGACCTGGCGGTTCAGGGCCTTCTCGGTCTCCTCGAGGCTGGGCAGCTCGTCGCCGTAGAGCAGGTCGGCGATGGCGGGGTTGGCGTTGACGAAGATCGGCTTGCCGGCCGGCGCCTTGTTGGCGACCCGCCGCACCTCGCGCAGGATGTCGTAGGTCACCGTGGTGCGCGAGCGCGTGTAGCCGCGCCCGGAGCAGTACTCGCAGGGCTCGGAGATCGTGCGGATCAGGTCGTCCTGCACGCGCTTGCGCGTCATCTCGACCAGGCCCAGCTCGCTGATCTTGAGGACGTTGGTGCGGGCGCGGTCCTTGCGGAGCTCCTCCTCGAGGGCCCGGTAGACCCGCTCCCGGTTGGCGGCCTTCTCCATGTCGATGAGGTCGAGGACGATGATGCCGCCGATGTTGCGGAGGCGGAGCTGGTAGACGATTTCCTTGACCGCCTCGAGGTTGATCGCGAGGGTGGTGTCCTCGAGGGAGGAGTGGCCGACGTACTTGCCCGAGTTGACGTCGATGGCGGTGAGCGCCTCGGTCTGGTCGATGATCAGGTAGCCGCCGCTCTTGAGCCAGACCTTGCTGCCGAGGCTGCGGGTGATCTCGGTCTCGATGCCGAAGGTGTCGAAGATCGGCTCGGGACCGCGGTGCAGGTGGACCCGGTCGACGAGGTTGGGCAGGAAGTCCTGCATGAAGGCCCGCACCTCTTCGTAGATGCGCGGGTCGTCGATCACCATGCGGTCCACCTCGGCGGTGAAGGTGTCGCGCACGACCTTGAGCACCAGGCCGAGGTCGGCGTGCAGCAGCGCCGGGGCCTTGCGGGTGGTGCGGGCCTCCTGGATGCGCTTCCAGAGGGAGACGAGGTAGTCCATGTCCTGCTCGAGGGCCTCGGTGGGCTGGCCCTCGCAGACGGTGCGGACGATGAACCCGGCCCCGGGCGGGCGGCGCTTCTCGACGAAGCGGCGCAGGCGGCTGCGGGTGCGCTCCCGGTCGATGCGCCGCGAGATGCCCACGTGGTCGACGGTGGGCATGAAGACCATGTAGCGGCCGGGGAGCGTGATGTGGGTGGTGATGCGGGCGCCCTTGGTGCCGATCGGGTCCTTGGCGACCTGGACGAGCACCTCCTGCCCCTCGCGCACGAGGTCCTCGATCTTGGCCTGGCCCGAGGGGGGATGGGCCCGCGGCCGGGCCTCGGCGACGGTGAGCTCCGGGTCGTCGGCGAGGACGGCTTCCTCGTCGGGGCCGCCGTTCTCGGTGATGTCCCCGGCGTAGAGGAAGGCGGCGCGCTCGAGGCCGATGTCGACGAAGGCCGCCTGCATGCCGGGAAGCACGCGCACCACGCGGCCGAGGTAGACGTTGCCGACGTGGCTCGGATTGTCCCCGAGGTCGACGTGCAGCTCGGCGAGCTGCCCGTTCTCGATCAGGGCGACCCGCGTTTCCCTCCCGGTACGGTTGACGATGATCTCGTGGCCCAAGGTGTGCTCCGGTGGACGCGGCTCCGGTCGGGCGCCGTCGTCGGGGGGCGCACCGGGCTCCGGGCGCGCGCGAAGGCGGCGCCGCCGGCGGGCCGGGCCGCCGGGGGACGGAGGGTGCGCGGTCCGGCGCTCGGGAGGCCCGCGTCGTGAAGGGTGGAAAGGGGGATGTGCGCCAGTGGTCGCACGGAGATTCCTGCGAGGTGCGCGCCCGGGACGGCGCGATGGAAGCCCGCCGGCCCGCCGGGGCCGGAGCGGTCGAGGCCGACCGCGATGCACCGTAAGTGCCACGTTGGCGCGCATCCGTCAACGGGGCGGCCCCGGGCCCGCCTCTTCCCTGCCGGCGGCGCGTGGTAGATGATGCGCCTGCGCGGCCGTTCCGGCCCGATCCCCTCCGGGAGCCCGCGATGTCCCCGTCCAGCCTGCTCCTCGTCCTGCTCGCGGCCGGCCGCGCCCGGGCCGCCGAGCCCGTGGACCCGTTTTCCGAGCCCGACGAGGCCGAGCTGTTCCGCGCCGAGCAGCGCGTGGTCACCGTCGCGAGCCGCTACGCCCAGACCGTCGACCAGGCGCCCTCCATCGTCACCGTCGTCACCGACAGCGAGATCCGCGCCCGGGGCTACCGGACGCTGTCCGACGTGCTGCGCGAGATCCCGGGCATCTACGTCACCGTCTCCAAGGAGTCGCGCGGGCTGGCCTGGTTTCGCGGGGTGACCAGCGACGACAACAACAAGTTCCTGCTGCTGGTCGACGGGGTGCCCTGGTACGACGGCATCTACACCCACGCCTTCATCGACGACTACCTGCCGCTGGTCGACGTCAAGCAGGTCGAGGTGATCAAGGGGCCGGGCTCGGCGATCTACGGCACCAACGCCTTCGCCGGGGTGATCAACGTCGTGACCTACGGCGCCGACGACCTCCAGGGGGGATTCGCCCGCATGGCGGTCGGCGACGACGGTCGGCTGGGCATGGCGGCGGTGAGCGCCGACCGCATCGAGCGCGGCGGCCGATCCATCGAGGTCGGGGCCTTCGCCCGCTACCTCGACCGGGACGGCGACGGGCTGGACACGACGCCCAAGGGCCGGGCCAACGTCACCGGTCTCGATCCCCACCGGGCCTTCAACGCCGGCTTCCGGCTGCGCGTCGGCGGCTTCCAGGCGCGGGCCGACCTCGTGGACTACCGCCACACCTACTTCGTCAACGCCCAGGACGACCCCTTCGACGTGATGCTCCAGTCCGCCGACGAGTACGCCCTGCGCTACCGCAACCGCTTCCTGTCGGCGCGCTACGACCTCTCCCTCGGCCCGATGGGCCGGTTCTCGCCCTGGCTCTACGCCCAGCGCTACGACAACCCCGGCACCTACGCCTTCCTCGGCGACCCCGAGACGACGCTCACCGGCTCGGGGGCCGAGACGCGCTTCACGGGAACGCTGGTGCAGGCGCTCAAGACCAGCGAGCGCTACGGCGCCGGGGTCGAGGTCGAGCTGCACCCCCTGCCCACCCACACCACCGTCGGCGGCGTCGGCGTGGAGGCCACCCACGTCGTGCGCCTCGAGGACGTCTACTACGTCGACTTCGACCCGGACCCGGTGAGCGGCGGCTTTCGCGCCGAGCCGGCCTGGATCCAGGACCTCTACGCCTTCGCCCAGCACACCTGGACGGCGAGCTGGTGGCTGGAGGCCACCGGCGGGCTGCGCCTCGACGCCCACAGCTACTTCGGGGCCTTTCCGAGCCCCCGGGCCGGCCTGCTGTTCGTCCCCGCCGAGGGCAGCGCGGTCAAGCTGCTCTACGGCCGCGCCTTCCGCGCGCCCAACGCCCGCGAGCTGTTGGTGGAGGTCGACACCGACGACGCGGGAAACAACCTGTTCACCAACGGCAACCCCGGCCTTTCGCCCGAGGTGATCGACACGATCGAGCTGGAGGGCAGCACGCGCCTGCCCGGGGGGCTGCACCTGCGCGGCGCGGCCTTCGCCTCGACCATCGACCGCGAGATCACCAAGACCACCGAGCCCGACCCGGCGCTGGGCGACGACTACTACACGAACCGCGGCGGCGCGACGGTCCTCGGCGGCGAGGTGGAGGCGGGCTGGAAGGCCGACGCCCTCGACCTCGACGCCAGCGCCAGCTTCACCGACGCCCGCGACGTGGACACCGGCCGGCCGATCTACGGGTTCCCGCCGGTCATGGCCCACGCCCGCGCCACCTGGACCGCGGCCGACGCCCTGCGGCTGTCGGCGCTGCTCGACGTCTACAGCCTGCGCCCCCGGGCCGACTGGACCCCGGCCAGCGGCCTCGGGGACGGGGCGCCCTTCGCGCTGGTGCACCTCGCGGCGGCGACCGGCCCCTTCGCCGGCGGTCGGCTCAGCGCCGACATCTCGGTCCGCAACCTGCTCGACACCGACTACGTGGAGCTGATCAGCCTCGACGACGCCAACGCCACCACGGTGGACGAACAGGGGAACACCGTGGCGAAGTACCCCGACGACATCCAGGGCGAGGGCCGCACCATCGTCGTCGGCTTGGAGGCGCGGCTGTAGCGCCGCCCCAGGAGCGCCGGCCGAGCGCCGGCCTCCGGGGGGAGGAGCGCGGGCCTCCGGCCGGGCTCCGGGCCGGGCGGCGCGATCCCCTCGTCCCGGCGTCCCGGGACATCTTGGGACAACCGCCGTCGAGGAGGCCGCTCCCGCCTCCACCCGCGGCGGGCAGGCCGCGAGGAGGCCGATGGGAACGGGCAAGTCCGCGGTTCGACCCGCGCGTGCTCCAGGCCCCCGCGGGACCCGCGCGCGCCCGAGCCCGACACGGCCGGTTCGCCGTGCTGAACGGCAGGATCGGGGAGCGCGGGCCGTCCGGTGGACGCTCGCCCCCCGCTCCTTGAATTCCCGGTCTCGCCCGCGCAGGATGGAGATGGGGCCCGGAAGGCGATGCGTCCGGCCCGCAGGCCACCAACAGGACCATCACCACCAGCATGTTCGAGCCGCGCATCACGGGCACGGGG
>WGAH01000180.1 GCA_015489145.1 Deltaproteobacteria bacterium | reverse complement strand
ACGCCGTGCCGGCGAACCCGGGGGCTCCCTTTCCGCCCCCCTTCGCCGCGGCGCGGGAGGCGGTCCTCACCGTCGGCGAGGCCCGCTACCGCGGCCTGGCGGTGCCCGCCGACGAGGCCGAGGCGACGGTGGCGCGGGCCCGGGCGGCCGGGAGGGAGGCGCGCCTGTTCGGCGGTTGCGCCGAGGGATGCGGGCTGCCGGAGGTGCCCCCCGGCGAGGAGCTCGTCCTCGCCCTCGCCTGGGACGAGGTCCTCTCCCGGAGGCACGGCGGCGCCGGCTTCGGCCTGCGGGTGCCCCCCCTGGCCGAGGACGGGCGCATCGACGTGGAGGTGCGCCTGCGCGCCGGGGCGCCGGTGGTGGAGGTCGGCGCCTGGCCCATGGACGCCGAGGTACGGCGCCGTCGGCGGCGCGCGCGCTGGCGTCTCGACCACCCCCCGGGCGGCGCGGGCTTCGCCGCCTGGTTCCGGCTGGACCGGGGCGGGGTGGCGGCGGTGCGCGCCGGCGAGACTGGTTTCTTCGCCGATCTCCCCGCGCCGACGGCGCTGCCGGGCACCTGGGCCTGGCCCCGGGGCGGCGGGTTCGTCCTCGCCGGTCGCGGCGCTCCCCCTCCCCTTCCCCCGGGGCGGGCCGACGACGGGACCGTGGACCGCCTCCTCGCCCGGGCGGCCATGCTGCGGGCCTCGGGCGACGAGGCGCTGCGCGTGGCCCGCTCCGCCGGCATCGAGGCCGCCCTGCCGGCCCTCCTCGGGGCCTACCCCCTCGACGCCAGCGCCGTCGCGAGCAGCGCCTGGGCCCCGTAGTAGAGGGGCAGGCCGACGAGGCGGTTGGCGAAGCCGGGGCGGACGAAGCGGTCGCGGGCCACGGCGAGATCCGAGACGTAGAACAGCAGCGCGCCGGCGAGGACGCGCGGGTCGGCCGTGCCGGCGGCCAGGGCGACCATGGCGCCGATGACGGCGATGTAGGCGAGCACCGGGCCGCGCATCGCCCCGGCCGGCCGCCACAGCCAGGCCGCCGCCGCGCCGCCGGCCAGGGCCGCGAGCGCCGCCGCCGCCAGGACCCGGGGGCCGTCGACGCCCCGGGCGAGGAAGGACGCCGCCCAGGCGAGGTGGCCGGCGAGGAAGGCGAAGAGGCCGGCGAGAAAGGCGCGCCGCGACGCCGGGATCAGCAGCGCGTCGCCGAGCCAGCACAGGGCCAGGGCCGCCAGGCCGGCGGCGGCGCCCGGGGCCGGGTGGCGGGCGGCGTCGAGGCCGAGGAGCAGGAAGCCGGTGGACGCGACGGGCTTGGCGACCCGGCGCAGGGCCGGTGGGAGCCGCCCCCCCTCGGCGAGGAGGAGCGCCGCCAGCCCGAGGACGAGGGCGAGGGCGCCGGCGAGGCCGAGGGCGCTCACCGGCCGGCCGCGTGAATCGCCAGCTCGACGGCGCCGGGCGCGAGGGAGCCCCGGACCGCCCAGGCGCGGTCGCGGCTCAGGTCGACGCGCCGGCCGAGCCGGCCGCCCTCCTCGACGAGGGCCACCACCGGGCGGCGCTTGCCCTCGGGGCCCTCGCCCTGGCCGACGACGACGGCGGTGCCCGAGGGCACGAGGGCGACGAGGGTGCCGAGGGGCCAGGGGCCCTTCCAGGCGGCGAAGGCCTCGGCCACCTCCGGCGGGACCCAGGCGATGCGGCCCTTGCGGAGCGCGGCGAGGACCTTGTCCGGGGCGACGCCCGGGCGCCTGGCGGTGGCCTGGGTGGCGCGCACGTACTCCTCGACGGTGGCGAGGACGGCGCCGGGAAGGCTGACCTCGCCGCCGCGGCGGGCGGCCCGGGCGTCGTGGAGCAGCAGGGTGAGCGGCAGGGCGGTGGCCCCGAGGCCGGGAAAGGCCTGGAGCGCGCGCACGCTGCCGAGGGGGTTGGCGGAGTCGCTGAGCCCCCCGAGCACGCCGGCCAGCGTGAGCGTGAGGATGTCGGGCCGGGGCAGGCCGAGGTAGAGCCCGAAGCCCGCGAGCTGCACGGCGACGTGCGTGCGGGTCAGCGCCCGGCTCGAGCGCTTGCGCGGGTCCTGCACCGCGGCGAGGAGCTGGTAGATGCCGCCGTGCTCCCGCATGTTGTCGATGACCAGGGCCAGCGTGCGCTTGAGCGGCAGCAGGGAGGGGGCGCGCCCCTCGGCGTGGGCGGCGAGCAGGCGGTCGACGAGGTCGAGGAGGCTGGTGTAGAGCCACACCGCCAGGCGGTCGGGCTCGAAGCGGAAGGAGGCGATGGCGCTGCCCCGGGCCTCGCCGAGGCTCAGGCCGCCGTAGGCGGAGGCCAGGCGGTCGGCGGCCCCCCGGAGCAGCCGGGACAGGTCCGCGGCGAAGGCCGCCAGGTCGTCGAGGCCGACCTCGGGGCCGAAGGTGAACTCGCCGACCCCGTGGGGAGCGAGGGCCTCGTGGAGCAGCACCCCGCGCTCGTAGAGGCGGGCATCGACGTGCAGGAGCCGGCCGTTGACGAAGACCTCGTCGGCCAGCACCTCCAGGCGCAGCCCCTCGCCCTCGCCGCCGGCGCGCCACCCGTCCAGCGCGCCGGCGAGATCGCGCAGGATGCGCTGCACGAGGTCGTTGTTCACCTCGTAGAGCACCACCGCCCGGGCCAGCGCCTGCAGGCCGTTGACCAGGCGCGCGCCGGTCTCCTGCAGCCGCGCGTCGGCGCGCTCCTCGGGGCCGCTCACCGTTCACCTCCCCAGCTCGCCAGGGCCGCCCGAATCGCCTCCTTGACCTCGGCGGCCAGCCCCCACCGGCGGGCGCGCTTCTCGAGGGCGGCGCGGGCCTCGTCGGTGCCCATCTGCCGCAGGGCCTCCACCGCGCGGCGCTGGCGCTCGACCAGGGCCGGGTCGCGGCGCAGGCTCCGCTCGTCCAGGGTCTCGGCGAAGTGGCCGACGAGGCGCGGGTCGCGGAAGGCGGCCAGGGCCTCGAAGACCGCGGCCTGCTCGTCGGGATCGGCCTGCCGGAACCCGGGCCGCTGCGCCTGGCTCAGCAGCGACCAGGCCACCCGGGTGTCGCCGGAGGCGGCGAGGATGCGGCAGGCGAGCATCCGGTTTTCCTTGTCGGGATCGCGCAGGGCCCGGGCCAGGGCCACCCGCGCGTCGGGGTGGTAGCGGCCCTGCATGGCCTCGAGGGCCGCGCGCCGGACGGTGGTGAGGTTGCTCGCCAGCGCCCGGGTCAGCGCGGCCCGCGCCTCGTCGCTGCCGATGCGGCCGAGCGCGGCGATGGCGCCGAGCACCGCGGCCTCGTCCTCGCTTTCGAGGCGCTTGAGGTAGAAGGGGGCGAGGTCGACGCCGGCGGCCTCGAGGATCGCCTGGAGGCGCGCCTCGGCCGGTCCCGGCGGCAGCAGGGTGAGGAGCCGCACGAAGCCCTTGCGCGCGTGGGCGGCGAGGGCCTCGACCTCGGCGGCCAGCTCGTCGGGGTGCGCGGCGAAGACCGGCGCGAGGGGGGCGACGCGATCCGGGGAGAGCAGCTCGTGGCGCAGGGCGCGCACGACGGCCTCGGGCTCGTCGCGGGCGAGGAAGCGAAGCGCCGCGCGAATGCCGTCGAGGTCGCCGGAGCGCAGCAGGGCCTCGAAGACCTCGACCACCATGGGGCTGCCGGAGGCGCCGGGCCGCAGGCCGCCGGCCCGGGCCGCCACGTCGAGGAAGCGCCCGATGTCGGCGTCGCTGCGCCAGCCCTCGCGCAGGCGGCGGGCGAGGTCGGCCTCGGGGCCGGAGGGCGCCGCCGGGGCCCGGGCCTCGCGCACCCAGTCGACGAGGTCCTCCGGGCGCAGGAGGCGGATGTCGTCGCTCGTGAGGCGCAGTTCCGCCTCGCCCTCGGAGGCGTCGAGGCGGGCCGCGGCCTCGTCGACGAGGTCCTCGGCCCCGGCGGCGGCGGTGGCCGCCTCGGCCAGCGCGTCCACCGCGTAGTAGCCGACGTGGGCGAGCTCGGCCTTCCACAGCAGGGTGACGAGGTCGTCCTCGCCGGCGCGGGGATCGGCGCCGAGCACGTCGACGAGGGCGCGCAGCTCGCCGGGCTCGATGCCCGGCTTGAAGGTGAGCTCGCGCACGCCGTCGCAGAACAGCCGGAAGAAGTAGGGCGGTCGCTTGTCCTCGGGGGTGACGGGCGCGCCCTTCCAGACCAGGCCGAAGGGGGCGACGCGCACGGTGAAGGGGCCGTCTTCCAGCGCGCGGGCCGCCTTCTGCTCGAGGTCGGCGAGCTGGCGCTCCAGCACGGCGCCCTCGCCCTGGTAGAGCCGGGCGCCCCGGACGCACTTGTCGAGGGCGGCGAACATCTCGTCGAGGCGCTCGGCCCGGCGGCGGTCGTCGTCGGTCGGCGCGGCGGGCGGCCCGCCGGGTTCGGGCGGCGGGGCGGCTTCGGGGGGGCTCGGCTGCTCGGGCATGGCGCTGTCACCGTCGGCGCCGAGCATAGCAGCGGCGGGATCAGTGCCGGAAGTGCCGCGCGCCGGTGAAGACCATCGCCAGGCCGGCGGCGTCGGCGGCGGCGATCACCGCCTCGTCCCGCACGCTGCCGCCGGGTTGCACGATGGCGCGGACGCCGGCGCGGGCGGCCTCCTCGACGCCGTCGGGGAACGGGAAGAAGGCGTCGGAGGCCAGCACCGAGCCGGCCACCGGGCGGGTGGCCTTGGCCAGCGCGAGGCGCACGGCGTCGACCCGGGACATCTGCCCGGCGCCGACGCCGTTCAGCACGAGGCCGGCGGGGGCGTCCCCTTCCGGGAGGTGGGCCGGATCGGCGTCTTCGGCGGTCGCCTCGGCGGGGCGGGCGAGGACGATGGCGTTGGAGCGGACGTGGCGGGCCACCCGCCAGGCGAAGCGCAGGGCGGCGGCCTCGGCGGCGGTGGGGGCGCGCCGGGTCGCCACCCGCCAGGGGCCGCGCTCCTCGGGGGCCTCGCCGTCCCAGTCCTGGAGCAGCCAGCCGCCGGCCACGCGCCGGGCGTCGCGGCCGGCCAGGGGGAGCTCGCCCCAGTCGGCGGGCAGCTCGAGGACGCGCAGGCGCTCCCGCGGGGCGAGGCGCTCCCGGGCCAGCTCGCTGTAGCCGGGGGCGGCGAGCACCTCGAAGAAGGTGCGGGCCTTGCGGATCGCGCGGACGGCCTCGCCGTCCAGCGGGCGGTTGAAGGCGAGGATGCCGCCGTAGGCGCTCACCGGGTCGGCCGACAGCGCCAGCTCGAAGGCGCGGGCAGGGCCGGCGGGGCTGGTGGCCGCCCCGCAGGGGTTGCCGTGCTTGACGACGACGCAGGCGGGCTCGTCGAGGTCGAAGACCGCGCGCACCGCCGCGTCGAGGTCGGCGATGTTGTTGTAGGAGAGCGGGCCGCCCTGCACCTGCCGGGCGCGGGCCAGGGAGCGGCCCCGCTCTCCGGGTTGCGCGTAGAAGGCGCCGCGCTGGTGCGGGTTCTCGCCGTAGCGCAGGGCCGCCGCCCGGCGCAGGGGGATCGCGCCCTCGACCATGGGCTCCGCGTCGTCGGCGCGGGCGGCCAGCCAGTCGGCGATGACGGCGTCGTAGCAGGCGGTGTGGCGAAAGGCGCGCAGGGCGAGGCGGCGGCGCAGGGCGAGGTCGGGGCCGCCGGCGTCGAGGGCGGCGAGGAAATCCGCGTAGTCGGCGGGGTCGCAGAGCACCGAGACGTGGGCGTGGTTCTTGGCGGCGGCCCGCAGCAGGGTGGGCCCGCCGATGTCGACCTGCTCCATCGCCTCGTCCACCGGCAGGTCGTCGCCGCCGGCGGCGACCGTGCGCTCGAAGGGGTAGAGGTTGACGGCCACCACGTCGATCCAGTCGATGCCGACGGCGGCGGCCTCGGCCTCGTCGCGCCCCCGGCGCCCGAGCACGCCCCCGGCGATGCGGGGGTGCAGGGTCTTGACGCGGCCGTCCATGATCTCGGGGTGGCCCGTGTGCTCGCTCACCTCCACCACCGCGAGGCCCGCCTCGCGCAGGTGCCGGGCGGTGCCTCCCGTGCTGAGCAGGGTGAACCCGTGGCGCGCGAGCCCCCGGGCCAGCTCGACGATGCCGGTCTTGTCCGACACCGACAGCAGCGCCCGCCGGGCGCCGGTCCCCTCGCCTCCAGCCATCACGAACCTCCCCCGGCCCCGGCCGGTTCCTCGCCCTCGAGCGGCCGCCAGGCGACCACCCGCACCTGCTGGGGCCCCTCGACGAAGCCCACCACCATGACCAGCTCGCCGGCGTGGGCCGTGAGCCCGGAGCCGGCCTCGGCGGCCGGGCCGGCGAGCAGGACGTCCATGCCGCTGTCGCGATCCTCCAGGAACCAGCGGAGCCCGCGCCGTTCGAGCCGGCCGACGTAGGGCGCCGAGCCGTCGCCGGCGTCGAGCACCCGCCAGTCGCGCACGACGAGCCGCCGCCCGATGCGCGTGCCCTCCAGCTCGACGGTGCAGCCGTCGAGGTGGTCGACCGGCCGCGCGCCCTCGGTGAGGGAGAGGCGCAGCGCCGGCGCGTCCGCCCGCGCGAGGAGCAGCCGGCGGCCGTCCCGCTCGACGAGGCCGACCGGGCGGGTGTGGAGGGCGCAGGCGAGGAGGAGGGCGAGGAGCACGCGGTCCCCTACCACGTCCGGGGCGGGGCCGGCGAGGGGCGGGCGGCGATCGGGCGACGCTCCCGGACTCGGCGGGGGGCCGGCGCTCCCGGGCGGCGATGGTCAAGGGCCGGTGAGAAAGGCCGGTCGCCTTGACCGTTCGCCCCCGGATCAGCTATTCATCCGGGGACGGGAGGCGCGGCCGTCACGGCACCGGCGGTCGCCCCCGACGACGGGAAGCCACGCATGCTGCTCCTACCCAAGTCCGTGGGGCCCTTCACGCTCGTGCGCAAGCTCGGCGCGGGCGGCGTCGCCGAGAGCTACCTCGGCACGCACGGCGGGCAGGGCGACCGCCCGGTGGTCGTCCGCCGCATCCTCCCCTACATCCTGCGCGACCCGGCGCGGCTCGCCTCGCTGGAGGCGCGCGTGCGCGACCTCATGGGCGTGCGCCACCCCTTCCTGGTGGCGGTGCTCGACCTCGTCGCCGACGGCGACGAGCGCTTCATCGTCGAGGAATACGTCGATGGCGTCGATCTCGACCGCGTTCTCGCCTGGTGCCGCGCCAACGGCCGCTCGCTTCCCCACAACGTCTACCTGCACCTCGCCACGCAGATCTGCAACGGCCTCGAGGCCCTGCACGGCCGCCCGGGCAAGGGCACCGGCGCCGACAACGTCCTGCACCTCGGCCTGAAGCCGGCCGCGATCCACGTCCGCCGCGACGGGCGGGTGGTCATCGGCGGCTACGGGCTCACCCGGTCGCCGACCTCGCTGCCCCAGGGCGGCGTCGTCGGGCCGGTGCCCGTCCGCATGGAGTACCTCTCGCCGGAGCAGACCCACTCCGACCAGAAGCTCACCCCCGCCTCCGACATCTTCTCGCTGGGCTCCGTGCTCTACGAGCTGCTCACCCTCGAGCCGCTGTTCCGGGCCGACAGCAACCTGCACACGATCCACAAGATCCGCCGGGCCGAGGTCACCAGCCAGCTCCTGCGCGTCAAGGACGTGCTGCCGGGCCTCGACAAGGTGCTGTTCCGGGCGCTCTCGCTCAACCCGCGGCACCGCTACCAGCGGGCCTTCGTGCTGCGCGAGGACCTGCGCGGCCTGATGGCGGGCTACTCCTTCAACACGATCGCCGACGACGTCCTCGATTTCTTCGCGCCCATGCTGCGCGACGTCGAGGAGGCCGGACCCGAGCCCGCCGCCGCGGCCACCGCGGTGCCCGCCGAGCGCCCGCCGGCGCCGGACGTCACCCACCCGGGCCCCGACCAGCCGGCCCCGCCGGTGGCTCCCCTCGGCCCGGGGGCGGCCGAGGCCCCGACGGCCCGGGTCGAGCCGGTCGCCGCGCCCCCCGCTCCGCCGGCGGCGCCGCCCGAGATCCCCGCCGCGCCGGCGGTCGAGGAGCCCGCGGCACCCGAGATCCCCGCCACGCCCGAGATCCCCGCCGCGCCCGAGATCCCCGCCGCGCCGGCGGTCGAGGAGCCCGCCGCGCCGGCGCGGCGGGGATCTCGGGC
>WGAH01000179.1 GCA_015489145.1 Deltaproteobacteria bacterium | reverse complement strand
GCCCATCGGCGTGCTGGTCCCCGTCGACCCGGAGCGCCCGGCCCCGCCCCCCGAGGCGCGCCCGGTCGGTCGCGCGGCCCTGCTCCTCCGCGAGCAGGGAATTCGCCTGATCTTCGGCGACTCGGCCGAGGGCGGCGCCCTCGATGGCGTCGAGGCCCTCCCCGGCCGTTGGGTCCCCACCGGGCCGGTGGCGGTACGGGCGGTCCACGACCGCTTCCCCTCGCAGCGGCGGGCCGAGGCCTACCGCAAGGCCCTCGACGGGCTGGCGGGGGTGCCGATGGGCAACCCGGTGCGCCTCACCCTGCTGTGCCGCGACAAGCTCGCCTCCCAGCACTACCTCGGCGCCCACGGCGTGCGGATGCCCGAGGTGGCGGCCGAGCCCGCCGCCTTTCCCGAAGCCCTCGCGGCCTGGGGCGCCGGTTTCCTCAAGCCGCGCTTCGGCGCCCTGGGGGTGGGCGTGCGCCGGGTGCGGCCGGGCGACCCCCTCGACGAGACCCTCGAGGGGGTGGTGCCCGGGGTTCGGGAACCGGCGATCCTCCAGCGAGCGGTGCCCCCGCCGCCCGGCGTGGCGGGGCTGGCGCTGCGGGTGCTCGTCCAGCGCGAGCCCGACGGCGGCTGGTTCCTCCACCCGGCCGTGCTGCGGCGCAGCGCCGCCGACCCGGTGGCCAACGCCGCCCGGGGCGCCGAGGTCCTGCCCGCCGCCGACGCGCTCCCGGAGGCCACCCTCGCCGAGGCGCGCGATCTCGCCGAGCAGGCGGCGCGGGCCCTCGCCCGTCACACCGACGGGGACTGGCTGCTGGAGCTGGGGGTCGACCTGGTGATCGACCCGGCGGGGCGACCCTGGGTCATCGAGGTCAACTCGCGTCCGCGGGGCCGCCTCGAAGTCCTCGCCGAGCGCGACCCCGCCGCCTTCCAGGCCATGCACGTCGCGGCGGCGGCGCGGCCCCTTCGCCGCCTCGCGGCCCTCGTGGCGGGCTGACCCGCCGCCGGCCCGTCAGCGCGACGGCGCGGCGCCGCTCCGGGCCTCGCGGTTGAGCTGCACCAGCCGCAGGCGCGTCCGGGTGTCCGGGGTCCAGAGGTTGCCCCGGGCCACCACCAGCCCCGGGCCCCGCCCCACCTCGTGCACGGCGAGGTTCACGGGGAGCGGCTCGCGGCGGGGGGCGAGGATGAAGCCGGCGCGGTCCTCGCCGGGCTCGAGGGTGACGAGGCCCGGCGGGTAGCGCAGCCGCGCCGAGGCCGCCGAGAGCTCGACGATCTCGGCCTCGGCGGGGCCCTCCTCGAAGCGGAAGCGCCACCCCCATTCCGGGTCGACGAGGACCCGGGGAAGGAGCCGCGCCTCGGGCCGCTCGATGCGGGCCGGCCGCGCCAGGGTGAGGCGGTTCGGCCCGTCGATGCGGAGGACCAGGGTGTCGAAGCGGTAGTCCTCGCCCTCGATCTCGTACTCGGCCCGCACCGGGTCGCCGGGCACGAGGCTGGGGACCCGGGCGAGCTGGTCCCTGGACAGCACGAAGACCAGCGGCCCCAGGGACGGGTGGACCCCGAAGCGGCCCCCGAAGCTGCCGCCCGCGTGGCGCAGGCGCACGACGGCACCCTCGAGCGCGGCCTCGGTGAGGTGCGCGTCGATGGCCTCGGGAAAGTCGGTGGGGAGCGCTTCGTCCACCCGTCACCTCCCCCCGGGGACGGGCTACGGAAAAACCTGCCCGACCCGTGCAGGGGAGGGCAGGTTACCGCAGTCGAGACGCGAAGGGAATACCCGATTTCGCTACGCCGGGCCGTCGTCGCCGATGGCCTCGACCGGGCAGTTCTCCATCGCCTCGTAGCACTGCTCGAGCTCTTCCTCGTTCTCGGGCTGCTTGTAGCAGATGTCGTGATCCTCGTCGTCGCTCATGCGGAAGTTGTTCGGAGCGGCGTCGGAGCAGACGGAGCACAGGATGCACTCCTTGTCGACGTAGAAGCTGACGCGCTTGCCGTCGATGACGGCCTCGCCGCCGACGTTGTCGGGCCACATGTTGGTGGGATCGGCCATGACTGACTCCCGGCTGGTGGGTGTGAGGGGGCGTGATTACCCGGCCGGGCCCCCCGCGGCAAGGCGAGCCCGCGAGCCGGTTAGGTGGTGGGCATGGCCATCCTCAAGATCGCGCGCATGGGGCACCCGGTGCTCCGAACCACCGCCGCCCCGGTCGGGCGGGAACGCCTCGCCACCCCCGAGGTCCAGCGTCTCGTCGACGACATGCTCGAGACGGTTCGCGACTACGACGGCGTCGGGCTCGCGGCGCCGCAGGTCCACGCCTCGCTCCGCATCGTCGTCCTCGACGTCGGCGCGGGCATGGAGGCCTGGATCGACCCGGTGATCGAGCCCCTCACCGAGGAGCTCGCCTACACCTTCGAGGGCTGCCTGTCGGTGCCCGGCCTGCGGGGGCTGGTCGGCCGACCGCGGGCGATTCGCGTTCGAGCCTCGACGCGCGAAGGGCAGCCGTTCGAGCGGCGGCTGGAAGGCTTTTCGGCCATCGTCGCCGGCCACGAGTGCGACCACCTCGACGGCGTGCTCTACGTCGACAAGATCGTGCCCCGCACCCTGATGTTCACCGAGGAGTACCGGCGCTACGCCGGCGAGCTCTTCGGCGGCGAGGAGTAGCGCGTGGGCTGGTTCGGACGGCTGTTCGGCGGCGGCCCGGCCGCCCGGGTCGAGCGGGCGCGGCGCCTCGTCGCCAAGGGGCGCTACAACGACGCCCGCATCGAGCTGGAAGGCGTCGAGGGCTCCGAGGCCGAGGCGGTGCGCGCCGAGGCCCTCGCGGCGCTGGTCGAGCTCAACCTCGAGGAGGCCCGGGCGCGCCTGAACGCCGGCGACCGCGGCGGCGCCGCCGAGCACATCGAGCTCGCCCGCGCCTTCGGCGCCACCGAGGAGCAGCTCAGGTCCGTGCGGCGCTACGGCCGCGAGGTGCGCGAGGCGGCCTCGCGGGCCAAGGCCGCCGCCGAGGCCGAGCGCGACGCCCCGGCCGTCGAGGGCGACGACCCGCTGTGGTCCCTGCCCCCCGACGACCCGCGGGTGCGCTTCGCCCTGCTGGTCGAGACCTGGCCCGAGGCCCTGCGCGCCCGCCTCCTCGCCCTCGGAGAGGCCTACGCCGCCGCCGTCATGCGCCTCGAGGACGGCGACCCGGCCGGGGCCCGCCAGGCGCTCACCGCCTTCGTCGAGGCCGAGCCGGCGGTGCGCTTCGACCGGGCGCGCGCCGCCCTGGCCCTCGGGCAGTTCCCGGCGGCGGCCAGCGACCTGCGCGCCTTCGGCGACCAGGTGGGGCACCAGCGCATCGGGAACACGCACACCGCCGTGCTCCTCGGCCAGGTCCTCGCCCGCCTGGGGCGCGGCGCCGAGGCCCTCGACATCCTCGACGCCGAGCTGGCCCGGCCCGAGATGCCCGGCGACGACCCCGACCGCCTCGCCCTCCAGGCCACCCGCGTCGGCCTCCTCGAAGCCGTCGGCCGCCTGGAGGAGGCCGAGCGCGAGGCCGCCCGCCTGCTGCCGAAGGCGCCGCGCGACCTCGGCCTCTACCGGATGCTCGGGCGCCTGCGGGTGGCCCTCGGCGACCGCCTCGGGGCGATGCAGGCCCTCGAGACCGGGCTCACCACCTGCTGCTCCTCGCCGGGCAAGTGCGGCAACCAGCCCTTCGACGTCGAGGCCGGCCGCCTGCTCGCCCGCCTCTACCTGGAGGACCGCCTCGACCCGCGCCGCGCCGAGGAGCTCCTCGACGAGCTCTCCCGCGCCGTCCCGACCCCCGAGTGGGAGGATCTCTACCTCGCCGCCCTCGTGGCGCGCAACCGCGGCGACCCGGAGACCCCCCGCCTCGTCGAGCGGCTCGCCGCCGAGCTTTCCGAGGGCGACCCCCGCCGCGAGCGGCTCGCCGAGGCCTTTCCCGACGGGCCGGTCGCCCGCGCCTGAAGCTCAGCCCACCCGCGCCCGAAGGCCGCGGCGCATCGCCTCCTCGCGCTCGAGCCAGGCCTGGAAGAAGGCCTCCTGGCGCTCGACCGGGAGGTCGCCGGGCTGCCCCTCCGGGAGCAGGGCGCGGCGGCGCTCGGTGAGGACGTGCAGGGTGACGGCGGCGGCGGCGGCGACGTTGAGCGACTCGGTGAGGCCGTGCATGGGCACGCTCACCACGCCGTCGGCACGGGCGCGGGCGGCGGGGCTCACGCCGGTGAGCTCCGCCCCGAACAGGACGGCGAGGGGCCGGTCGAGGGGGACGGCCGCCGGGGCGAGGGCCTCCGGGTCGAGGTCGGCCACCCACACGGCGAAGCCGCGTCCCTTCAGCTCGTCGATGCAGGCATCCACCGTCGGGTGGGGGTGGATGTCGAGCCAGCGCTCGGCGCCCCGGGCGGCGCCCCGGCTGGGCTTGAAGCCGGCGGTGACGAGGTGGACCTCGTGGACGCCGAAGGCCTCGGCGCTCCGCAGGATCGCCGAGGTGTTGTGCCGGCGGTGGATCGCCTCGGCGGCCACGACGATGCTGCCGAGGCGGCGGCGGAGCATGGCGCGCACGCGGGCGCGGCGGTCGGGGGTCGGGCTCATCGGCGGGGCTCCATGCGGTGGAAGGTCACGTCCACGCCCTCGTACTCGAGGACCAGGGTCGAGCCGAGGAGCCGCCAGTCCAGCGCCGCCCCGCCGCCGGGCACGTCGAGGCGCATCCACCGCTTGCGGGTGGCCCAGCTCCCCTCGAAGGTCTCGGGGCCGGCGGCGCCCTTGCGCTCCAGGGTGGCGGCGCCGGAGGCCTCCAGGCGCAGGCGCAGGCGCGTGGGCTGCCCCGCCAGGAGGATCGTGCCCTCCCAGGTGCCCACCAGCTCGGCGGGGGTGCGCCAGGCGTCGTCGGGGCGCTCGGTCCACCAGCCCTGGTCGCCGGAAGCGGCCGCCGCCGCGCCCCAGGGGTTCGGGTTGTCGCCGCCCGCCGGCAACACGGCGGCGTCGCCCCCCCAGGACACGCCGCGATCCGGCGTGATCGCCGTGAGCAGCGCCACGGGGTCGAGCCCGCCGGCCGCCTCGACGCCCGCGAGGACGGCCATCCAGGTGGCGCCGGCGTCGTCGGCGCGGCAGCGGCCCCGCGCCAGGGCGCCGGCGAGGTCGACCTGGATGTCGCCCTCGGCGGTGCGGCTCCAGGCCGAGGGCTCGAAGCCGGCGGCCCGGAGGGCGAGCACGAACTCGTCCGGGTCGCAGCTCCCCCCCAGCACCCGGAGCTCGCGCAGGTCGCCGCGTTCCGGGGCGGCGGGGTCGAGGACGGCCCGGGTGGGGCTCACCGCCGTCCACCCGACGGGCGGCTCGAGGGCCAGGGCGGACCGCAGGAGGATGAAGATCGCCAGCATCGCTTTCCTCCGCGCGGCATCCCCTACCGCGTCGGGCGTCCCGGCGCCGGGGTGGCCGCTCCCCGGCCGGCGTGCAACGATGGGGCCGTCCGGCGGCTCCTGCCTGTGGGTGAACCATGATTCGCATGATCAAGGACTGGGCGCTGGCGCTGGCCATCCTCGGCGTGGTGGTCGTCGTCGGCGGGTGGATGCAGGGCCATCCCCAGCTTCCCGAGCAGGCGCCGCAGGTGCGCGTCACGCTCATCGACGGCCAGGTCTTCGACCTCTCGGCCCAGCGCGGGCACCCGGTGGTGCTCAACTTCTGGGCGGAGTGGTGCCCGCCGTGCAAGGCCGAGATCCCGGAGTTCTCGCGCTTCGCCAAGGAGCATCCCGACGTCTCCGTCGTCGGCATCGCCGTCGACTCGGGCAACGCCGCCCAGGTCTCCCGGGCCGCGCGCCAGCTCGGCATCAGCTACCCGGTGGCGGTCGCCGACGACGCCGTGCTCATGGCCTACGACATCAGCAGCCTCCCCACCACCGTCGTCATCGACGCCGACGGCTCGGTGGCGGCGGCCCACGTCGGCCGCATGAGCTACAGCCAGCTCCAGGCGGCGGTGTTCTAGCCGGCCAGCTCGGCGAGGGCCGCGAGGGGTTCGTAACCCTCGTCGAAGCGCCAGGGCCCCGGCCGGCCCGGGCGGCGGACGAGGTCGCCGATGATCTCGAGGTAGCGGTCGCGGGGGATGTCCTCGGCCCCGAAGCGGGCGAGGTGGTCGGTGCGGACCTGGCTGTCGACGAGCTCGAAGCCCCAGCGCGCGAGCTGGGGCACCAGCCAGGTGAAGGCCACCTTGCTGGCGTCGGGGGCGATGGCGAACATGCTCTCGCCGGCGAACAGGGCGCCGAGCGCCACGCCGTAGAGCCCTCCGACGAGGTGCCCGCCCTGCCAGGCCTCGACGGAGTGGGCGTAGCCGAGCGCGTGCAGCTCGTTGTAGGCGGCCTCCATGTCGCGGGTGATCCAGGTGCCGTCCTGGCCGGGGCGCGGGGCGACGCGGCAGCCGCGAATCACCTGGTCGAAGGCCCGGTCGAGGGTGATGCGGTAGTCGCCCCGGCGCACGCGCTTGCGAAGGCTGCGGCCGACGTGGAAGCGGGCCGGAAAGAGCACGAAGCGCGGGTCGGGCGAGAACCAGAGGATCGGCTGGTCCTCGTTGTACCAGGGGAAGATGCCGTTGGCGTAGGCGAGCAGCAGCCGGCGCGGGCGCAGGTCGCCCCCCACCCCGAGCAGGCCGCCCGGCTCGGCGAGGGAGGGGTGAGGGAAGACGGGTTCGTCGGGAATGCGGAAGACGGGCACGGCGCGGATCCGCTATCCCGGCGGGAGGTCGACGCGGGACCCCGCCGGGAGGCCCGCGCGACCGGCGTCCTCGGGCCGAGCTCCCGCTGCCGCCACGCCGGGGAGCGGCGCGGGCCGGCGGCGGCGGAGCCACGAGGCGCGAGGGGGCGCGGCGACGTGCGGGCGGACGG
>WGAH01000178.1 GCA_015489145.1 Deltaproteobacteria bacterium | reverse complement strand
GATCAGCAGCATCCGGTGCCGGCCCTCCCCCGCGGCCTGCGCCACCTCCTCGGCGCGGCGGAGGGCCGGCACCGGATGCTGCTGATCCCCGCCGGAAACATGTGGGACCTCCGCAACTGCGTGGCGCTCCACGAGGCGATCGACAAGTGGCTCCCCGGGCGGCCGGCGGCGGGCGAGTACCTCGCCTCGGCGGTGCTCTACCGGCTCATGCAGGGCGACGCGCCGCGGGTGGCCGGGGTGGCGCTGCTCGCGGTCTTCCTGCTCACCCTCCTCGACCTGCGGAGCCCCGGGCGGGCGGTGGGCGCGGTGGCCGCCCTCGTGGCGGGCATGGCCTGGGCCGGGGCGGGCCTCGTCTTCTTCGGCGTGAAGATCTCGATGGTGAACTTCGTGGGCATCCCGATCCTCATGGGCATCGGGGTGGACGTGATCATCCACCTGCTGCACCGCATGGACGAGGAGGGCCCCGGGCGCATCCGCTGGGCGCTCGCCACCACCGGCTGGGCGGCGGGCCTCAGCTCCCTCACCACCGTCGTCTCCTTCGCCTCGCTGAACGCCGCCACCAACCAGGGCGTGCGAAGCCTGGGCATGATGATCGTCCTCGGCCTCACCCTGGTCACCCTGTCGGCCTTCGTCGCCGTGCCCCTCGGCTGGCAGACCGCCTGGAAGCTCCGCGGCGACCTGCCGACCACCTGGCCGCCGCCTCCCCGCGAGTGAGCCGGCGCGGGCCGCCCGCACCCGCCCTCAGCGCAGGATCTTGCGAATGAAGGTGCGGGTGAAGGCGTGGCCCTCGAGGAAGGCCAGGCGCACCTCCCGGGGGGCCCGGGCCACCTCGACCCGCGCCACGGGGCCGTGCTCCTCGCCGTCGGCCACGGCCCGCACCGGGCGCTTGGCGACGGCGAGGGCCTCGACGGCGATGCGGGCATCGGCGGGCACCGTGAAGGGCGACAGCCGCGGCACGTGGGGGGAGATCGGCGTGACGTGCATGGCCCGGACGAGGGGGTGGCAGGGCACGCCCCCGGCGGCGAAGGAGTAGGCGGTGCTGCCCAGGGCGGTGCTCACGATGAGGCCGTCGCAGACGAGCTTGTCGATGACCGGCTCGCCGTCGATGTGCAGGCGCAGGTGGGCGCTCTGGCCCGAGCTGCGCTCGACGTAGAGGTCGTTGACCGCCAGCGCCGAGGCGCGCCGGCCGTCCGGGGAGACGGCGGACAGGGCCAGGCGGGGGAAGGCGTGGGTGGACCAGTCGCCGGCCCGCAGGGCGGCGGCCACGCGGTCGAGGTCGTCCACGTCGTTGAGCAGGAAGCCGAGGGAGCCCGCGTTGAGCCCCAGGTAGGTCGGGGCGTCGCCGCCCTCGCGGATGCACTGGAGCATCCAGCCGTCGCCGCCGATGACGACGTGCAGGTCGTCGGGGAGGGCCGCGAGGTCGAGGCGCCGGCGCAGCTCCTCGGCGAGGCCGGTGGCGCGGGGGTTGTGGGGGTCGACCCGGAGCATGGACCGCCAGCCTAACGCGGGGCGGCCGCGAGGAGCCCGTCGGCGCCCGGGTTTCAGCCCAGGTGCACCGGCTCGAGCTCGATGTCGTGGGCGCCGAGGCCCACCAGCGTCGCCGCGAGGTGGTCGCGGAGCACCACCGAGGAACGGTCATCGTCCAGCAGGAAGAGGTGCGGCAGCGCGTCCGCGTCGAGCGCCGAGCCGTTCCCCGGTGCGCTCGAGCCGTTCCCCCCGGCCCCGTTTCCGCCGGAGGCGGCCGACGGCCTGCCGCCGGCGGTGCCGAGGGGCGGGGCCACCGTGGCGAGGACGTGGACCAGCACGTAGTCGGCCAGCTCGGCGCCGGAGTCGGGGTCGGCGATCACGGCCGGGTGGACCTCGACGGCGTGCGGTCCGTGGGCGGCCATCGCCGCCCACAGGTCGCGCCGCACGATCCAGGCGGGGTCGAAGTACATGCTCGCCAGGCGCGTGCGGTCGAGCCCCGGCGAGACCTCGAGCCGAAGCGGCGGGGTGAAGTCGGCCGGCAGGGGGCGCCCGGTGCCGAGGGGCAGGT
>WGAH01000177.1 GCA_015489145.1 Deltaproteobacteria bacterium | reverse complement strand
GGGCTCAGCGCAGGTGCATCCCCGCCGTGAGGCCGAGCTGCACCATCCACCACTCGTGGAGCGCGTCGGCGCGGGCCAGCGCGGCGGCGAGGATCAGGGCGATCACGTCTCCTCCAGGGCCAGGGTCCAGGTGGCGATGCCCTCCCGGGCGAGGCGGGCGGCGGCGGTTCGGGCCCCCTCGGCGTCGGCGGCGAGCGCGATCACCGAGCCGTCCCCGCCGGCGCCGGAGAACTTGGCGCCGAGGACGCCGGCCTCGCGCAGGGCCCGCACGGCGCCGCGCAAGCGGGGGGCGGCCAGCTCGGGGACGAGGGGTTCCAGCAGCTCCTCGTAGACCTCCTGCGCCTCGTCCATCGCGGCGCCGAGGCGTTCGAGGTCGCCGGTCTCCAGGGCACGGCTGCCGCGCTCGGCGGCGGAGGCCCAGGCGGCGAGCGCGTGGTGGACGGCGGCGCTGGCCGCACCCGAGCGGGCGATGGGGGCGTGGTAGAGGCGGTGCAGCGCCGCGAGGATGCGCCGCGCCGAGCGCCGGCCCGGGAGGGCGGCGACGACGAGGTGCGCCGGTCGGCCGACGGCGAGGCGGTGCAGGGGGGCCCGGCCGTCGTGCCAGGGCAGGAAGGCCGGGCTGCCGGCGACGCAGGCCAGGGGGTCGAGGCGGCCGCAGTCCACCCCGAGGAGGTCGTGTTCCAGCACGTAGGCGAGCTCGGCCAGCGTCTCGGTGGGCAGGACCTGCCCGGCGTGGCGGGCCAGGCCGTCGAGGAGGGCGAGGGAGAAGGCCGCCGAGGAGGAGAAGCCGCGGCCGGCGGGCAGGTCGGCGTCCACCCACAGCCAGGCCGGGGGCACCCGGATGCCCCGGTCGCGGAGGAGGCGCGCGGCGGCGGGCACGAAGCGCAGCGGGCCGCCCTCGCGGTCCACCAGCCCCTCGACGGGCCAGCGCCCCTCCAGGAGGCGGTCGCCGAGGCGCGAGCGCACGTGCAGGTCGGCGCGGGCGGGTTCCACCGTCACCTCGATGCCGAGGTGCAGCGGCACCGCGAGGCTGGCGCCCCCGGCCCAGTCGCAGTGTTCGCCGAGCAGGCAGGCCCGGCCGGGGTAGCGGACGACGATCGACATGCGCGCTCGCGGGCGTCGGGAGAGGCGGGGCACCCTATCGCGATCGGCCCCGCCGGGAGGAGGGGCGCCGCCGGAGCGCCGGCGCCTGGCCGGCATCGGGGCGACAGGAGGCGCGCCGCACCGCCGGGGACGGGCTCAGATGTGCTCGGGCTCGGCGAAGTCGCTGAACACGCAGGCATCGGGGTCGCCCGACTCGGTCAGCACCTCGTCGTAGTTCGACCACTCCCAGGTGCCGAAGCCGTAGCGCCCCCAGCACTGGCTGATGCGGACGTCGTCCCAGCCGTCGGGGATGTCGCCGCCGCCGAGGGTGGCGTCGGATCGCCCGCCCTCGCCGTCCACCCAGCGGGTCCGCACCCGGAACAGCTCCTCGGCGTCGGATTCCTCCACCCAGTTGGCCTCGCCGGAGAACTCCAGCTCGCCGCCGTCCTCGTCGCCGCCGTACCAGTAGTCGGCGGTCAGCGGCTGATCGAGGTCGCCGATGAGGACCTCCTCGAAGTGCACGAGGAGCTCGGTGTCCGCCTCGGTGTCGTAGTCCACGGTGAGCGTTCCGGCGGCCTCCTCGCCGGTCACGGCCGCGTAGCCGGCGTAGTCCAGGGTGTAGCTGCCGACGCCCCGGGCCACCGTCTCACCCCGGTAGTGGTCCCCGTCGAAGAAGGGGGTCCAGGGGCCGCTCTCGGCGGGGCTCAGCGAGAAGCTCCAGGTGTAGAGGCCGCCGGAGCGCTGCATGTCGAGGCGGATCCACCGGCCGGGCTCGTACTCGTAGGGGCCCCACACCCGGGAGTCGGGACCGCGCTCGGTCGGCGGCCAGGCGCGCACGTAGTCGACGAAGGCCAGCATCGCGAGGACGTGGGCGTTGATGTTGCCCCCCACGTCGTAGCTCCAGCACAGCAGGTAGGGGCGCGTCTCCGGGTCGCACCAGCCCGCGGCGGCCCGGGCCTCGTCGGCCTGCTCGACCTCCTCGTCGAGGGCGACGCGCTGCTGCTCGGCGTCGGGCAGGGCGGCGAGGAACTCGAGGTCCTCCTCGAAGACCGCGTTGGAGACGGGCTCGCCGCAGGCGGTGGCGAGCAGGGCGGAGGAGATGAGGATCGCGTGGCGCATGGTCAGAACCGGTAGCCGAAGGTGAGGAGTCCCTCGCTGAAGCCGAAACCGACGTCGCGGTCGTCGACCAGGTACGGGAGGTAGTGGCTGCGGAGGTCGAACTCGAAGGCGAGGTTGCCGGGGTGCAGGCCCACCCAGGCCTCCAGCCCCGGGGCGACGCTGAGCAGCGCCTGGGTCGGGATGTCCTGGCCGGGAAAGGCCCGGGTGGTGTAGACGCCGGCCATGCGGATGCCGCCGCCGACCTGGAACAGCCGGGGGGCGGTGGCGTAGCCGAAGCCGACGCCGAGGGTGGTGCCGGTGACGACGACGGGGATGTCCCAGCTCAGGCCCTCGACCTGGATGGCGCCGGCGCCGGCGCCGCTGACGAGGTCGCCGGAGACCCACTTGTGGTCGTGGAAGTTCCAGCGGGCGCCGATGCTGCCGGCGACGACGGTGGGGAAGTAGCTCGCCTCGACCTCGGGGTCGCTGAAGCGGCGGGTGCCCGCTCCGACGTGGATGCTGAGGTCGGGCTGCTTCGCCCGGCGGATGCGGCGCTGGATCGCTCCCTTGGCGATGTCGTGCTCGTACTCGACGGCGGCGAAGCTCGCGCCGTCGAGGTCCGCCGTCTCGCCGTCGGCGAGGCGGACCTGGGCCACGAGGAGGTGGGTGGGAAAGCGCTCCTGGACGAGGTAGGTCCCGGGGCGCAGGGAGACGCGGTGCTCGCGGGTGCCGTCGAGGTCCAGCTCGGCGACGAATTCCCGGCGGTCGCGGTCGAAGATCGCGTATCGTCCCTGGAAGTCCGGGGTGAAGACCAGGGTGGCCCGGCCCCGGTCGAGGTCGGCCAGCACGATGTCGCCCTCGCCGGCGAGATCCCACTCGAAGGTCGGGTGCTGGGTGCCGTGGGCGGACTCGCGGGTCTGGTAGACCGTCTCGTCGTAGACGTAGCGGTAGGCCTCGGTGAGGGTGACCTTGCCGTCGGCGTCGGCGTCGGCGGCCCCGGACAGCGCGCTGGCGAGGAAGTGGGTGAAGTAGCCGCCGCCGATCTCGTCGGACTCCTGGCTGGCCTCGTCCCGGGCGGAGCTGGTCACGATCACCTGCCCCTCGGCGTCGAGGCGCTCGCTGAGCTCGAAGATGAAGCTCGGGGCGCGGGTGGCGCCCTTGGCCCGGGTCATGGCGCCGCTGCGGCAGGCGTCGAGGAAGGCCATGCGCACGTCGGCGCCGGAGTAGCGCAGGAACTGGTCGAGCTCCTCCCAGGTGAGCCAGGAGCGGCCGAGCTCGAGGCGCTCCTCGTCGGCGTGCCCCGAGTAGTAGAAGATCAGCATCGTGTCGTCGCCGTTGGCCTCGGCCATCTGAATCGCCATGCGCAGCTCGCCCATCTCGCGAAGCAGGCGGTTGCGCGAGGCGCCGAGCAGCAGCGTGGCGCGCTCGGGGTCGACGCCGCCGACGTCGGTGAGGATGCGGTACATCTTCTCCGCGTCGTACTCGGCGAAGTAGAGGGGGCGGGTGTCCGGGGCGCCCTCGTTGTTGCCCAGCACCAGGGCGAAGCGCGTCACCGCCGCGTGGCCGGCGGAGAGCAGGCCGAGGAGCAGGGCGATCACGGCGCCTCCACGGACTTCTCGACGACGATCAGGTCGACGCCGGGGTCCTCGTCGGCGAGGGCCTCCAGGGCCTCGATGCCGCCCTCCTCCCAGGCGTCGAGGGCGAGGTCCACGGCTTCGGCCGTGTCCTCGAAGCCGAAGAGGCCGACGAAGACCTCGGGGCCGGGCGCGTCGTCGAGGCGGACGCTGCCTTCGAGGACGTGGGTGCCGGAGGGCTCGACCGCCACCGGCGGCTCGTCCTCGAACTCGGGCCAGAGCACGCTGAGCTCGCCCTCGCCGTCGATGTCGAGGAGCACCAGGGTGTCGCGCCCGCCGGCGACGTAGGTGAACTGCACCCGGTCGCCGGGACGGAGGACCTCGCCGGGCTCGCCGGCGCGGACCTGCCCGTCCTGGAGGACGAAGTAGTCGAGGCGGGCCGGGAACCCGCCCTTGGCCCGCTCCCCGGGCACGCGGGGGCGCAGGACGACGAGGGCGAGGGCGGCGGCGGCCAGGGCCGGGACCCACCACCAGCGCCGGCGGGGGCGGGCCGGCCCCGGCCGGCGCCGGAGGTCGGGGTCGGAGCTG
>WGAH01000176.1 GCA_015489145.1 Deltaproteobacteria bacterium | reverse complement strand
TTCCTGCACGGCTCCGCCGCGAGGATCGCCGCCTCGGGGCGGTCGGCCGGCGCTCCTCGACCGCTCCAACGGGAATGCCGGCCGGCGCTCAAAGGGCGACGCTCCAAGGCCGGCGCTCCAAGGCCAGCGCTCCAAGGCCGGCGCTCCCGCGATTGCGCCCCGCGGGCCGGGTGTCTACGGTATAGGCATCCCATGGGAACCCGCACCCGCCGACGACGCGGCCCGACCCTGGCCGCCCTGATCACCTTCCTGGGCCTGTCCCTGGTGGTTCACGTCGTCGTGCTGCGGCTGCTCACCTGGATCTGGCCCGAGCCCCCCGCCCCCGAGTGGCGGGCCACGCCGGTGACGCTGGTCTTCGAGGAGCCCGAACCCGAGGTCGAGGAGGAGGAGCCCGAGCAGCGCCTCGACGGGCAGGTCGTCGACCTTCCCCAGCCCGACGAGGAGGAGGAGCCCGACGAGGCCGACTACCTCGCCGAGCAGTCCCGCAAGGTCGAGGAGGAGACCCGCACCGAGCGCTACCGGATCAACCCCGAGGTCCTCTCCAACCGCTTCTCGCGCGACGACAAGCTCAAGTTCGAGGACCGCATCGACCTCAACGTCACCGAGCCCTCCACCGGGGCCCAGGTCGGCAACGACCGCTTCGACCCCGAACGGGACGGTCGCCTCGCCTCCCTCCCCTCCCCCTTCCTCGTCACCAACAAGGACGGCCTGCAGAAGCCCGTGCCCGCCTCCTCGCGCAGCCAGGAGCTCGCCGGCGCCCCCAACAACGACCTCCTCGACGAGAAGAAGGGCACCGCCGTCAACCTCAATACCCGCGAGTTCGTCGGGGCCGCCTACATCAACCGCATCCGGCGGCTCGTGAACTTCTACTGGAAGCAGAACCTCGACAACATCCCACCCTCGGTGCGCTTCGCCCGCTCGCGCTACCGCACGGTGGTCAGCGTCGTCCTCGACGGCAACGGCGCCCTCGAGAACATCGAGGTCACCGAGGCCTCGGGTTCCGACCCCCTCGACGAGGCCGTCGTGGGCGCCTTTCGCATCGCCGGCCCCTTCCCGAACCCGCCGCCGCAGCTCGTCGCCCGGGACGGCCGCGTCTACCTCGACCGCATGGCCTTCACCGTCGAGCTGGGACAGGCCCGGGCCCCCTACCGCGGCATCGACCCGCGGCAGGGCGTGCAGTTCCCGGGCATCCTGCACGCCCCGCGCTGATCAGGCGGAATCCCCGTCGCTCTCGCTGGAATCCCCGGCGTCCCCGTCGGAATCCCCGGCGTCCCCGTCGGAATCCCCGGCGTCCCCGGCCACCTCGCGCAGCGCCCGGCGGGCGATGGGGGGCAGGTCGAAGTCCCGCGACCAGCCGCCGGCGTGCTCGTTGGAGGGGTCGATTTGCGCGGCGCGGTCGAAGGCGGCGCGGGCCTCCTTCATCAGGGCCTCGAAGCGGGCGGGATCGCCGAAGACCACCTCGTCCGAGTCGGCGATGCGGCGCAGCACCTCGCCGAGGATGTCCCAGGCCATGCCGAGGATGACGGACTCCGGGAGGTCGTCGGTCCACTGCCCGCCGGCCTCGAGGTGGCGGATCGCCTCCCGGGCGTGCTCCTCGGCCTCGCCGAGCTGCCCGGTCTCGAGCAGGATGTGGGCCAGCTCCATGTGGGGCTCCGGGAGCCGCGGCTCGACCTTGAGCACGCCGCGCAGCAGCTCCGCCGCGCCGTCCACGTCGCCCTTGCGCCGGGCTTCGAGGGCTTCGAGGAAGCGCGCGCCGAGATCGTCGAGGGCCCGGTCCGCTGCCGCCATGACCACCTCCGGCGGGCCGCCTATCCCGCCGCGGCCTCAGCCGGCCTCCCCTCCCCCGTCGTCGACCGGAAAGCGCACCTCGAAGGTGGTGCCGGTCGCCCCGGTGGTGAACCGGAGCTCGCCGCCGTAGCGCTGCACCAGGCGCCGGCTGATCGCGAGGCCCAGGCCGGTGCCCTCGGCGGGGGGCTTCGTGCTGAAGAAGGGCTCGAAGATCCGCTCCCGGACGGCGGAATCGATGCCATCCCCGTCGTCCCGCACCGTGAACCGCGCCCCGTCGACCCGCACCTCCACCGCGGTGCGGGCGGCGTCGAGGGCGTTGGCGACGAGGTTGGCGGCCACCTGGCGCACCGCCACCGGGTCGGCGCGCACCACCCGCAGGCCCGGCTCGACGTCGAAGCGCAGCGCCCGCCCCCGGCCGCGGGCCCGGGCGCGCATCAGCTCGACCCCGTCGGCCACCGCCGGGGCCAGGAGCAGCGGCCGGGGCCGGCCGTCGGCGGGCTGCCGGCCCAGGTCGTAGCGCTCGAGCACCCGCTGGAGGTGGGCGAGCTGGGCGAGGGCGGTCTCGATGCCCGCGCGCTCCCGCTCGCCCGCCCGCGCCTGCACCACCTGGAGCTGGGCGCGGGCCGCGAACAGCGGCTGGCGGATCTCGTGGACCAGCTCGGCGCAGAGCATCCCCAGCTCGGCGAGCCGGGCGGTCTCCAGCCACCGCTCGTCGCCGGTCATCCGCCCCCCTCCGGCGCGACGATGCGGTTGTCCACCGCGACCTCGCCGGTGCAGGTGGCGCCCTCGTTCCAGTAGGCGTCCTCGGCGCCGAGCACCAGGGTGTAGGTGCCGTTGTCGACGATGAAGCCGTCGACGTCCCGGCCGTCCCAGGTCAGGCTGTCGCTGGCGCCGGCGGCGACGGCGCGGGTCGCGAGCACCTCCTCGCCGTCCGCGTCGAGCACCGTCAGCGTCCACCAGCTCGGCGCGCTGGCGGCGGCCACCGAGATCGTCACCTCGTCGGCCTCGCTGCCGCCCCCGCTGGCGTCGCCGTCGGGTCGGAAGACGCTGGTCGACAGGGCGCACTTGCTCACGTCGGGGGCGGTGTCGGCCACGTCGCCGAACTGGAGGGTGATCGAGGAGGCCCCGCCGATCGACCGGGCGTCGAGGCGGTTGCCGCCCCCGAGGTCGCGCAGCTCGCTCGACACGCTGAGGCTCCACACCCCGGCGGCCGCGTCGTAGGTGTCGTCGAGGGTGGCGGTGCACACCTCGCCGGCGGCGTCGAAGTCGAAGGAGAGGATGTCGCGCTCGACGCCGGTCGGGTCGGTCAGGATCACCCGGGCGCCGTTGAAGGAGGCCTGGCGCATCGGCTCGCTGAAGGTCAGCTCCACGGCGTCGAAGAGGGCGGCGGTGCGGCCGACCGGCGAGACCGAGAGCAGGCGCGGCGGCGTGCTGTCGCCCTCGATGGTGACGGTGCCGGAGCCGTAGGCGACGGCGTCGGGCAGCCCGGCCCGCAGCGTGGCCTCCCCCTCGGTGGCGGTGGCCGCGGCGGACCAGGAGACGGTGGCCTGGCCGTTGGCGTCGAGCTGCACCGCGAGCCCGGCGCCCGTCTCCCGCACCGTGGAGGCGCTCGTCGAGCCGACCTCGGCCATGTCGGCCCAGAGGTAGAGGTCGGCGGAGGCCGCCGGGTCGCCCTGGCAGTCGGTGGCCGTCAGCGTCACCTCGGTGTCGGTGCCGGTGGCGCCCCCCGCCTCGATGGTGGCGTCGGCGACGTCCACGGAGACGGGGCCCACCGGGGTGCCGTCGTCCTCGCCCACCCAGACCGCGGCGGTGGCCTCGTCGGCGCAGCCGTCCTCGTCGACGACGAGCACCCGCACCGTCCGCGGGCCCGCCCCCTCCCAGGTGGTGGTCCAGGTGTCGGTCGTGGAGCGCACCCACTCGCCCTCGCCGAAGTCGTGGTGCCAGGCCGCCAGGGAGGCGGCCCCGTCGGCGCTGCCCGAGGCGTCGACGCTCACCGGGGCGGTGCTGCCGCTGCTGTCGAGGCACAGCACGAGCTCGTCGGCCCCGCCCACCAGCACCGAGGCCGTCGGCCCGGCGGCGCAACCGATGCGGACCACGTCCACCGCCGGGCTGCGCCCGGTGAACACCCCGTCGGTGACGGCGATGCGGTCGCTCATGCCGGTGTCGTCGTAGGTGAAGGCCACCTCGGCGGTGCCGTCGAGGAAGGCGCTGCTGGACTGCACCGAGGCCAGCCCCCCCTCGCTCGTCAGCGTGACGGTGCCGCTGTAGCCGGTCACGGCGTTGTCGTAGGCGTCCACCGCGGTGACGATCACGGTGAGCGGCTCGTCGACGGGGGTCCAGGTCGTGTCGAGGGCGACGTCGAAGCCGGCCTGGGGACCGGCGACCACGTCGAAGCTCGCCGAGCTGCCGAGGATGCTGCCGGCCACCTCGGCCCGGACCTGGTCGCCGTCGTAGGCGGTGGTGAAGGTGAGGTCGGCCTCGCCCTCGCCGTCGGCGTCCAGGGGCACGCTCACGCCGCTGACGTCGCCGCTGAGGTCGGACAGCTCCACCGCCGAGACGCTGCCGCTGGTGTAGGGGTTGCCCCAGGCGTCGACGGCCTCGACCCGGGCGGTCACCGTGTCGCCGGCGGTGAGCGACGGGATGCCGCCGAGGTCGACCGACACGCTCGCCAGGGCGCCGTTGGTGACCTCGAAGGGGGCGCTGGTGCCCGAGAGGCCGAAGTCGGGCACGGTGGCGACGACGCTCTTGGCCCCCTCGGCGAGGGTGGCGACGCAGGCGTAGGCCTCGCCGTCGCCGTCGGAGCCGGCCCAGGCGCAGCTCAGCGAGCCGTGGCCGTCGTCGAGCTCCACCGCGGCCGGGTCCGGGATCGCCACCGGGTTGCCGAAGCGGTCCTCGACGGTGACGACCAGGCCGAACTCCCGCCCGGCCTCGACGGTGCTCGGCTCGCCCGAGACCACCACGGCGACCGGGTCGGCGGCGGTGACGGCGATGGGGGCGGAGACCCCCTCGAGCCCGTCGTCGGCGGTCACGGTGAGGGGGTCGGCCGGGTCGGCCACCCAGGGCACCACCATGCACCACGCCTCGCCCTCCGAAAACGCCGCGCAGGTCTGCTCGCCCACCCCGGCCTCCGGGTCGAGGCCGCCGGCCTCGTCGCGCACCCGGAGGGCGCCGGCGTAGTCCGTCACCGCGTTGCCCCACTCGTCGAAGGCGTCCACCACCACCGCGACGCTCTCGCCGGCCCGGACCTCGTCGGGAAAGGCGCGCACGTCGAGGCCCGCCGCCGGCCCCGGGTCGACCGAGAAGGGCGAGGAGGTGCCGGCGACGTAGTCCTTGCCCGCGTAGCCGGCGGCGTCGAGGTAGTTGTCGGCACAGCCGCTCGTGCCGCTCGCGCCGGTCGGGGTCACGTCCTCGACGGTGGTGCTGCCCACGAAGTCGACCTGCGCGGTGTAGCGGGTGTCGGCGTCGCCGCAGCGCTCGGCGAGGCGAAGGCTGGCGGCCGCGTCCTCGACGACGTTGCCGTAGGCGTCGAGCAGCGCGATCTCCACCGGGAAGCTCTCGCCGGCGGTCACCCGCAGGTCGGCCGAGGGCAGGCTCAGCGCCACCTCCGCCACGTCCCCGGCCGTGAACACCAGGGAGAGGGCGGCGGGCTCGACGGGGGAGTCGGCGTCGGCCGGGCGCACCTCGACGGCGAGGTCGCCGGGGGAGGCGCTGGTCAGGCTGACCACCCCCCAGCCCGCGGCCCCGAGGAGGCCGCGCACGCCGACCTCCTCGTCGAGGGGCTCCTGGGCGTCCAGGCCGGACTCGTCGAAGGTGACGGCGGAGGCGTCGCCGCCGGTGACGGCCACCTCGACGGCCATCGGGCTGTCGACCGGCTCGCCGTCCGGGTCCTCGAGCTGGATCTCGACGAGGGCGTAGCGGTGGACCGGGTAGCGGGTCGCGTCGCTGCTCAGGGCGAAGTGGTCCTCGCGGGTGCTCCGCACCTGGAAGCCGCCCTCCAGGGTGGCCTCGGCCCCGGTGGGCGCGCGCAGGACGAGGTCGTAGGTGCCCACCGGAATGCCGGCGGGAACCCGGGCCTCGGCGGAGGTCGGGTCGACGAGCACGACGGAATCGAGGGCGTAGCGGTCGGCCCCTTCCAGGAAGGCGGCGTACTGCCGGTTCACCTCGATGTCGGTCGCGCCGTGGGCCTGGAGCTCCGGGTAGAGGTCGGCCCCGTGAATCGCGATGGCGGTCTCCTGGCCGTTCCAGGCCCAGTCGGGGTCGACGCCGTCGAGGCGCGGCGACGGCATCCCCGGCGCGCAGCCCCCCGCGACCGCGAACAGCGCGGCGGCGAGGCGGGGAGGCGGGAGGGGACGGTCCATCGCGGGTCGGCGGGCGGTGCCGCGCCCCGTCATTCTAAGCCCTCCCGAGGCCACCCGGAAGCGGCGGATCCCGCGCGAAGCCGGCCGTCAGTAGAGGAGGCGCCAGGCCAGGGTGCCCACCACCCCGCCGACGCTGCCGTCCCAGCCCGCCCCGTTGGCCGAGGCGTTGAGGAACAGGTAGCCGAGCTCGGCCGCCACCTCGCTGTTGGGGAAACGCCAGGCGGCCCCGCTGTAGAGGTGGACCCCCGGCGGCGCGAGGCCGAGGCCCGAGGTCGGGGTGGCCCCCCCGTAGCGCACGTCCACCAGGAAGGGGGCGACCACCAGGCTGGTGCCGCCCCACAGGGCCAGGCGGTCGCGCTCCTGCCGGAGGAGGCCGCCGAGCCCCACCGGCAGCAGGCGCAGGTCCACGTCCACCGCCTCGCCGGTGGTCGGGTCGGCGGCGTGGGCGGCGAGGGCGTAGCCGCTGACCGAGGCGCGGAGGTAGACGCTGCGGTCGTCCCGGAGGCGGGCGTCGCCCACCAGGCCCACGGTGGGGCTGCCGAGGCCGCGGGCGCCGAGGAGGTAGCCGACCGTCACCCCCGGGGCCCGGCGGACCTCGCGCGGGAGCAGGGCGATCTCGGTGGCGGTCTCGACGAAGCTGCCGTCGTCCGAGCGGGCGGTGATCCGCACCGTCTCGAGGCCCGCCACCCGGGCGGGCGGGCGGTAGCGGGCCTCCCACTCCCCGTCGTCGCGCAGGCGGAGCGGCCCGATCTCGCCGGCGGAGGCCTCGAGGCGCACCGGCACGTCGGTGACCGGCACGCCGTCCTTTCCTTCGAGGCGCAGGCGGACCCGGGCGGTGGGGTCGCGGCCCACGACCAGCGTGCGGGGCTCGGTGCTCAGGAACACGCCCCGCACCCGCCCGGACCGGATCGGGAGGACGAGGTCGGCCTCGAGGTCGGCGGCCTCGGGGGAGAGGCGCGCATCCTGGCCCGCCAGGACGGCGATGCGCCGGACCACCCCGGGCCCGCGCGGGCCGTCTCCGGCCCCGGCCCGGGCTTCCACCACGGCGATGGCCGCCGCCGGCGCCGGCAGGGCGGCCCGGGCCCAGCCGCGGGCGTCGGTGCGCGTCTCGACGGGCTCGCCGGCCGGCCCGCCGGCGGGGTCGGCGACGGCGAAGCGCACGGCGACGTCGGGGAGCGGGGCGCCCGTCTCGTCGGCGACCCGCGCCACCACCCGGAGCGCCCCGTCCGCGCGCGCGCCGTCGAGGCGCAGGGTCCACGGCGGCCCCTCGCCCGGGGGGCGATCCCAGCGGGCGTGCAGGGTGTCGGCGCCGGCCGCCGCCGCCGCCGAGCCGTCGTAGGCCGCCCGCACCGCCGCGTCCCCCGGCGCCACCGGGTCGACCTCCAGCCGGCCGAGCTCGGCCGAGAGCCGGATGCCCGCCGCCGGCAGCCGGTCGCCGCGCCCGTCCTCGACGTAGGCCTCGACCTGGGCCCGCGGCTGGTCGGCGACGAGCTCGTCGGGCCAGGCCCGGAGCACCAGCCGGGCGGGCCGCGAGGAGCGCACCGGGACGCGGATCGTGGCGCGGGCCTGGTCGTGGAGGTCGCAGTCCACCCGCAGGTCGAAGAAGGCGTCCGCCGGGATGCGCGGGGCGCCGACCCAGGCGCCCGGGCCGTCGGCGGACAGCGGCAGGCGGGTGCCGAGCGCGGTGACGCAGCGGGGAGCCGGCCCGGTCCAGGGGCGTCCGTCGGCGGCGATGGCGAAGACGCGCACCCGCGGCTCGACCCGGCCGAGGGAGACGCCCTCGCCGAGCATGAGGCCGATGCCCGGCCGGGGGTCGCCGCCGATGACCAGGGTGCTGTGCTGCTCGTTGCCGGCCTCGTCCAGCAGCGTGACCCGGGCCAGGCGCTCGCCCGGGCGCACCTCCGGCCGCAGCACGGCGACCCCGTCGGGACCCGCCACCACCGGGCCGGTACGGCGGCGCCCCACCTGCACCGTGACCCGGGTGCCGGGCTCGGTGGTGACCGGGATGCGGGGGCGGGCGCGCAGCGAGACCACCGCCCAGGTGGGCCGGGCGCCGGGGTGGCTGCGCTCCCGCACCCCCACGGGGACCGCCCGCGGGAAGGGCTCGGGGCCCGGCTGCCAGGTGATCACCGCCGCGTCGCCGTCCGCCCGGGTCGAGAGCACCTTCCCCTCCCCCACCACCACGTCGAGGAGATCCGGGTCGACCGGAGGGCCCGGGCGGGCGCGGCGGACGCGGATCGCCAGGGGCCGGTCGCGGCCGGCGAAGGCGACCGGGGGGACCTCCACCGCGAGCTCGGGGCCCGGGTCGGCGGCCACGGCGAGGCGGGCCTCGGCGCTCTCGCCGCCGGCGGTGACGGTGAAGCGCCCCTCGCCGGCCTCCGGGGGAGGGGTCCAGCCCACGATCCAGCGCCCGGGCCCCACCGCGCGGGGCGCCGTGTCCAGCAACCCGGCGTCGACGCGCACGTCGGGCACCTCCTCCGCCTGGGGACGCCCGTCCCGGGCCAGCACGAGCACGACCTCGGTCGGCCGGCCGGCCACCGGGTCGCCGTCGGGGGCGAAGACGGCGACCTCCAGGGCCCGGGCCGGCCCGCCGAGCAGGGCCAGCGCGAGCAGCGCCGCCCCCAGGCGCGCCGCAAGCCGCAGCACGGTCTTCAGCGCCCCCACTGGACCTCGGTGCGCTGCGCGGCGGGGGCCGTGCTGTCGCGCTCGACGGCGTGGCGGTCGCTGGCGACCCGGCCCAGCGGGTCGCGCGCCTCGACGCGCAGGTCGTTTTCGCCCTCGGACAGCGGCACCCGTGCCCGGAAGTGGCCGTCGGCGCCGGCCCGGGTGGTGACGGCCTCGCCGGGCCCGCCGATCCGCACGGCCGCGTAGGGACTGGTGCGGCCCTCGAGGTCGACCTCACCGCGGGCGACGGCGCCCTCGGGCCAGCGCACGTCGAGCAGCAGCTCCTCGCCGGCGGGGCCGCGCACCGCCGGGCGGTCGGGCAGGGCCCAGGTCGTCTCGCCGGCGTCGAGGGCGTCGACCTGGCCGAAGCCGTCGAGGCGCACGCCACCCCGGTCGGCGCGCACGCTCACGCCGCCGCCGTCGTCGACCCCGACGGCGAGGTCGGCGTCCTCGGCGAAGACCGCGCGCCCGCGGGCGTGGACGCCCAGGGCGGGCCCGTCGGGGCGCACCGTGGCGTGCAGGCGCCCGTCCTCCAGCTCCACGCGCACCCCGGAGGGCTCCACCGCGAGCACCCGCAGGGTGGAGCCGGCGTCGAGGCGCAGGCGGGAGGAGGGCCCCAGGCCCAGCAGCGCCTCGCCGTCCGCGCCCACCTGCACCCGCTGCCCCCGGTCGAGGGCCATGCCCGCCTCGAGGTCGGCGACGCTGCCGTCCACGTCGACGCGGCGGGCGGTCCCGCGGGCGTCGACCACGACGAGCTCGGCGCGGCGCTCGGGCCCGAACAGCAGCACGTAGCCCAGATACCCGAGCACCAGCACCAGGGCGGCGGCGACGAGGACCTGGAGCTGGTGCCGCATCTCAGCTCCCCGGCAGGAGGATGCGCCAGGTGGCGGGCTGGCGGCCGGGTTCGGGCTCGACGAGGCGGGCGCCGGCCCGGGCGAGGAGGCGACGGGCGTCCCACAGGGCCATGCCGCTGGCCATCCAGTCGTCGCCGCCGATGGCGAGGCTCTCGCCGCTCAGGACGAGGCGCAGCTCGACGCCGCCCCCGCCCCGGCGGGCCTCGACGCGGAGCCGGCCGCCCCCCGGGGC
>WGAH01000175.1 GCA_015489145.1 Deltaproteobacteria bacterium | reverse complement strand
GTTGTACCGCGCGCTGGCGGAGGACCCGGCCTTACGGCCGGAACTCGCCGCGAGCCTCAACAACCTCGGCGCTCGCCTCAGCGAGCTGGGTCGATGGGAGGAGGCGCTGGAGGCTGCCCGCGAGGGGGTGGCGCTGTACCGCCGTTTGGCGAAGGACCCGGCCTTCCGGCCGGAACTCGCCGCGAGCCTCAACAACCTGGGCATTCACTTCAGCGAGCTGGGTCGACTGGAGGACGCGGTGGAGGCGACGCGGGAGGCGGTGGAGATCCGCCGCACGCTGGAGCGCCAGAGCCCCGGGACCTTCCTGGGCGCCCTGGCCTCGAACCTCCACACGGTAGGCAAGCATCTCTCGGAGCTTGGCCGGCACGAGGAAGCGGTGGAGGCGATGCAAGAGGCGGTGGAGCACTACCGCGCGCTGGCGAAGGCGCGGCCGGCGGCCTTCCGGCCCGACCTCGCCATGAGCCTGGGCGCCCTCGGCCAGGCGCTTCGGCAGAACGATCGCCACGCGGAGGCGGCCGAGGCCTTCAAGGAGGGGATCGCCGCCATCCGCCAGCCCTTCGGCTCGCACCCCGCGGCCTTCGCGCCGCTGATGGCCGCCCTGGTCCATCACTACCTGCAAGCCTGCGAGGCCCTCCACAAGGACCCCGACGGCGCCCTGCTCGACCCCATCCTCGTCGTTTTCGCGAGGCTCCGGTCCTCCTCCTGAGCCACCCCGGAGGCTCGCCGGCCGGCCGCCGCGCCTTCACCCCTCGCCGTCGCCCTCCCGGCCGCGGGCGGCGCGGCGGAGGCGGGCGAGGGCGCCGCGGCCGAGGTGGCGGGCGAGGGCCGCCGGGTCGGACCGGCCGCTGCTCACGCGCCGCCCGGTCTGCCCGAGGCGGCCGGCGAGGAACAGCTCGCGGGTGAGCCGCCGCTGCAGCTTGCCCGAGGAGGTCTTGGGCAGGCTGCCCCGGGGCACGAAGGCGACCTCGGCCGGGTCCACCCCCGTCGCCTCGCGCACGGCGGCCCGCACCCGGGGCCCGAGGTCGGCGTCGGGCTCGGCGCGGGTCTCGGCCACCACCACCAGCTCCTCGCCGGCGGCGCCGGGGCGGGCGAAGGCGACGACGTTGCCCTTGCGGACCCCCTCGACCTCGGCGGCGGCCCACTCGACGGCCTGCGGGTGGATGTTGCGCCCGCGCACGATGACGAGGTCCTTGAGGCGCCCCGTCACGTAGACCTCCCCGTCGAGGATGTAGCCGAGATCGCCGGTCCGGACGCGGCCCCCCTCGAAGACCGCGGCGGTGGCCTCGGGGTTGCGCCAGTAGCCCGCCGTGACGCTGGGCCCCTCGAAGACGAGCTCGCCCTCCTCGCCCTCGCCGAGCCAGCGCCCGTCCTCGCCGCGCACCCGCATCCCGTGCCCCGGCACCGGCGGCCCGCAGCTCACGTCCTCCACCGCGACGCCGCCGCGCTCGGCCCGCCGCGTCCGCATTCCCGAGCCCCGGGGGCGCAGGGCCATCGCCAGGGTGGCCTCGGCCATGCCGTAGGCCGGCATCAGCGTGTCGCCGCGCAGCCCCGCCGGCGCGAAGTGGTCGGCGAAGGCCCGCAGGGTGTCCGGGTGGATCGGCTCGGCCCCGCAGCCCATCGTGTGGACCCGCGACAGGTCGAGGCGGGCGACGTCCGCGGGCCGGCAGCGCCGGGCGCTCAGCGCGTAGGCGAAGTTGGGCGCGAAGCTGACCGTCGCCGCCTCGGCCGCCATCGCCTCGAACCAGCTCAGGGGCCGGGCGAGGAAGCGCAGGGTGGGCAGGAAGGTGGCGGAGATGCCGTGCAGCAGCGTGCTCGACACGAAGCCGATCAGCCCCATGTCGTGGTAGAGCGGCAGCCAGGCCAGCGCCCGGTCCTCGCCGGGGCGCATGTGGCAGGTCTCGACGATGATCGCCCGGGCGTTGGCGGCGAGGTTGGCGTGGCTGACCATCACCCCCTTCGGGTCGGCGGTGGACCCCGAGGTGAACTGCAGGAAGGCCGGCGTCTCCGGGTCGATCTCGGGCAGCGGCGTCCCGTCCGCCGGGTCGCGCAGCGCCGAGGCCGCCACCACCCGCTCCAGCCGCGTCTCCTCGCCGAGCAGCCCCCAGGCGATGGGCGCCAGGGCGCGCGTCGTCACGAGCAGCCGCGCCCCGGCCGCCGCCAGGATGCGCCGGGAGCGCGCCGCCCAGGCGTCGAGGTCGCCGGTGCCCAGCGGCGGGTACATCGGCACCGGCCAGGCCCCCAGGCGCACCGCCGCCAGGAAGACGAGCACGAAGTCCGCCGGGTCCGGCAGCGCCAGGGCCACCCGGTCGCCGGCCCGCAGCCCCATCGCCCGGAGCCCGGCCGCCCGCGCCCGGGTCTCGGCCTCCACCGCCGGGAAGGGGTAGCGGCGCGCCCGCCCCTTCATGTCGTGAAAGGTGAAGTCGCTGTCGGGGTGCTCGACCGCCGCCCGCTCGACGGCGACGGCGAGGCTCGGGTAGGTTTCCACGGGTGCCCCCTCGGCGGCCGGGCCGCGCCAGGGTTTCAGAACTGGATGCGGGCGTCGCGCCCCGAGAGCTGCCGCAGCTCCTCGCGGCCGGCGTAGAAGCCGTGCCACAGGTCGAGGTAGGCCTGCTGCAGCCGCTCGGGGCTCATGCGGGCGGGCTGGAAGACGACGTTGGCGTCGTTGTAGCGCTGCCAGTCCCGCGTCAGGATGCGCCCCTCGGCCGACAGCCGGTGCCAGTCCGGCGTGCCCGGGTAGGGCGTGCGGACGGCGAACTCGGCCTTGCGAAGCTCGACGCGGGCGGCGAACTCGAGCATGCGGTCCACCGTGCCCTCGTCGTCGTCGTCGTTGCCGATGAGGAAGCTCGTGTAGGGCTCGATGCCCGCCTCCCGGCAGCGGTCCATCGCGCGGACGGCCCGGTCCTCGGCCTTCGGGTCCTCGCCGGTGAACGCCCGCCGGGTCACCGGGTCGAAGCCGCCCACCAGGTAGAACATCTCGACCCCGGCCTCCCGCGCCCGCCTGAGGCGGTCCACCGGGGTGGCGAGGATCATCGGCATCGACACGCCGATGTAGGAGATCTCCGCCCGCTGGCCCTGCTCGAGGAGGTGGTCGACCAGGGCGTCGAGGAGCCGGCGGCTCGCCCCGGCCGGAAACCACGAGGTGTCCTCGGAGAAGCTCGCGCACTTGCCCACCCGGGCGAGCTGCTCGATCTGGCCCAGGACGTGCTCGAGGGGGTAGGCGCGCATCGAGCGGCCCATCGTGCCGGGAATCGCGCAGGCCACGCACTTCATCGGGCAGCCCCGGGTGATCTGCACCGGGTAGTCGTCCGGGCGGAAGACCTCGTTCTCGACGCCGAAGTACACGGAGAGGTCCGGCAGGGGCAGCTCCGCGAGGTCGGCGAGGGGCGCGTCGTAGCGGGGGCGCAGGGCGCCGGCCCGGGCGTCGGCGAGCACCTGCCGCCACACCGGCTCGCCTTCCCCCACCACCACCGCGTCGACGTGGGGCGCCACCACCTCGGGGTTCAGGGTCGGGAACACCCCGCCGGCCACCACCGGCTTGCCCCGCGCCCGGAAGCGGTCGGCGAGCTCCAGCGCCCGGGTCGCCGCCGGGGTGAAGAAGCTGAGGGCGACGAGGTCGGCGTCGGTGTCGCGGTCGGCGTCCTCGAGGCGGTCGTCGCGGAACTCGATCTCGACGTCGTCGGGGGTGACGGCGGCGAGGCAGGCGATGCCGAGGGAGGGCGAGCCGAGGTACTCCTCGAGGGGCACGTAGTCGAGCAGCTCGGGGTGGTCGTCGGCGTGGCGCTGGAAGCGGGGGTAGACGAAGAGGACCTTCACGGGGCGCTCCGGGCGAGGGCGGGTTCGAGGATGGCGGCGAGGACGGGGTCGTCGGCGTCGGCCTCGCGAAGGGGCCGGCGGGACCGGCGCGCGAGGCGGTCCAGGGCGCGCAGGGCGAGGGCGCGGGCCTCCTCGGTGCCGAGGTCGGCGGCGAGGTCGGCCACCGCCCGGGCGGCCTCGGCCTCCAGGGCGCGCTCGCCGAGGGCGTGGAGGAGGACCGGGCGGCGCAGCAGGCGCAGGCGGTGCCGGGCGAGGAGGTCGGCGCGGGCGGCGCGCAGGGCCTCGACGACGGCGGCCACGCGGGCGCCCGCCGGGTCCTCGGCCGGGACCGGGGGCTCGGGCTCGCGGGTGGCGACCAGGGTGCCGGCGCGGACGCGCAGCACGTCGTTGGCCCCCTCGAAGATGCGCGTGATGCGCGCGTCGCGGAGGATGAGGGGCAGGCCGCTCTCGACGAGGTAGCCGGCGCCGCCGTGAAGCTGGATCGCCCCGTCGGCCACCGCCCAGGCCGCCTCGCTCGCCAGCACCTTGGCGGCCAGCGAGGGGAGGGGCGCGGCCCCGGTGGCCGCCGAGCGCGCCACCACCGCCCGGGCGAGGAACTCCCGCGCCAGGAGGTCGGCGAGCTGCTCGCGCACCACGGGCAGCGCGGCGAGGGGCCGGCCGAACTGCACCCGCGCCTGCACGTGGGCGAGGGTGCGGTCGAGGGCGGCGCGGGCCATGCCGGCGGCCCCGGCGGCCATGAGCGTGCGGC